>CALDFS010000022.1 GCA_937942105.1 uncultured Ruminococcus sp.
CCTTCTATACGAGATGGTAGGGCCTGCCTGCTCAAAATGGGCGATCAGAATGTCCGGAAGTATTCCGATCTTGCCGCTTAGGTAGCTTGGTTTGGTGGATATAAGCTCCCAAGATATGTTGGGCAGTCCCTTCGCCATAACGTAAACTATGAGGAATACAGCCAAAGCACAGGTAACAGCGGCTGAAGCAATCGTCAAGGAGCGCATGATAACGTTGTATGCTTTTCTTTTCATTTGAAAGGCTCGTGATTTATCCATCATTTTTTATCCCTCTTCAAGAAGAAATTCAGCGCCGCGTTTATAAGCATTATGAACAGGAACAGCACGAGTGCTATCGAGAACAGCGCCTGCCTTTGCAGGCTTCCCTCCGCCGAATATGACATTTCGCTTGCAACTGCCGTTGTCAGAAATCTTACGCTTTCAAACAGCGATGGCATATTTGATGAAGCGTTTCCCGAAACCATAATTACTGCCATTGCTTCGCCTATGGCTCTTCCTACTCCTAAAACAACCGCCGCCGCTATGCCGCTTTTGGCTGCCGGAACAGAAACGCGGAAGTATGTTTCTATGTGCGTAGCGCCAAGAGCAAGCGAAGCGTCCTCATATTCCTTGGGAACAGCCTCCAACGCCGTCAGCGACACTTTTATTATTGAAGGAAGAATCATAATGGCAAGCACTATTATCGCCGCAAGAAGTCCCGAGCCATCGGGAATATTGAATAGCCTTCTTATACCCGGAACAAGCACCATCATTCCCACAAGACCGTAAACCACTGATGGGATTCCGGCAAGCAGACTGACGCTTACGGATATCACCGATTTAATTTTAGGACTTGCCAGCTTAGCAAGATAAACCGAGCTTAAAAACCCTATCGGCACGCCTATGACTATAGCTCCGGCTGTTCCGTATACGCTTGTTAATATAAAGTGAAATATTCCGAACTGTTGGTTTTCACCGGTAGATACCCATTTTCTGCCCAGAATGAAGTTGGCAATGCCTATTTCCCTGATAGCCGGTATTCCGGCGATAATCAGGTAAACTGTTATCACCAGAACACAGCCAACGGTTATCAGACCGAGCAGAAGGAATATCCCCTGAATTATGTACTCCGCCCACCGCGCGGCTTTTTGCTTAGCGCTCATATCGGCAGCATCCTTTCAGAACCGTTTATTCTGCTGCGGGTACGGCGCCCGCCTTTGATATGATATCGTTTGCATCCGTTGAGGTTATGAAGTCGAAGAACTTTTGTGCGGTCTTAGAAAGCTCGACGTCCTTTTTGGTGACAAGAACAAAGGGTCTTTGAACCTTGTAGGTTCCGTCTTTTACGCTTGTCTCAGAAGGCATAACACCGTCTACCGAAATCGCCTTTACAGTGTCCTTGACAGAGGCAAGGGAGGCATAACCTATAGCATCGGGGTTGGAAGCAACTGTTGCTATAACGTCTCCGGTGGAGGTAAGCTCCTGACGGTATTTGCATTCGCCGTCGGTGCCGGTTATCGATTCAAAGCCGTCACGCGTGCCGCTTCCTGCTTCTCTGCCTATAAGAACGATTTGGGCATCCTTGCCGCCAACCTCTTTCCAGTTTGTTATTTCGCCCTTATAGATTGCGGCGATTGTCTCTAATGACAAATCCGCAACCGCGTTTTCGGGATTTACGATTACTGCGATTCCGTCCAGGGCAAGGATTGTTTCCTCAAGACCCTTTTCCTTTTCCTCTGCCTTAAGGCTTCGTGATGAAAGACCGATGTCGCATCTGCCCTCGGAAACCGCCGTTATACCCGAGCCGGAGCCGGTTGGGTTGTAGGTAAATGTAACGCCTGAGTTTTCACGCTCAAAGGCCTCGCCCAAAGCGCCTATTACCTTTTCCATCGAGGTTGAGCCGTCGGTTGAAACGCTCTTTGAGTCGCTTCCGCAGGCGGTAAGAAGTCCCATAATGAGTATTGCCGATAAAACAATAGATAAAAACTTTTTCATAAAAATATCTCCTTTTCAAGTTTACATTCGGATTTATTTATCCTACGGCTTCAATGATAACCGTTCAATGTAAAATGGAAAAGGATTGTTATGTAAAATCGATGTAAAAAACTGCATACCCATGCCTCAAAAAGCAAGGGGAATGTGTATTATAAAGAAAATGAATCCGTCAATGTCAAATAAGTCAAATGGTCTATAGGCTTTTGCTTTCATGCTCCTTGACCTGAATGTTCAAAACTTCAAGAAATATGAGCGCAATAATTATTTAATGCGATATTTCACCATTTAAGGTTGCATATGATAACATTTTCTGCATTACGTGCAGAAAAATGTGAGCATATTTTAGGAAATACGCGCCTTTTGAATACAAACGTGCAGATTTTGTTATGCTAATGCGAAGAAAGTGTTATTGCATACCTAACAAACCGGTGTTATACTGTAGATAGAATTTGTTTATTGTATAGGAGATGATGAATTGAAGATTGGTGCAATCGGTTATAATCATACACATGATGCGGATTATTATCAGGATCGTCCGCAGGGAACAGGTTGTTGGCTTTTTCTGCACATTAGAACACCTTCCATATTCAGGCTCGGCGGCAAGGAATACCGTGTTAAAAAGGGAAGTGCGGTTTTGATTTCTCCGTATACTTCATGCTACTATCGGGGTACAGACGGCGGCTATGCTGATGACTGGATATTTATTAATATGACCGACGAAGAGCTTGATGGTCTTTTAGCTATGGGAATAGTTGCTGATAAGCCGGTGTATTTGGGCGTATCGCACGATATTTCTTCAATTGTACACAGAATAACCTTTGAACATTTTTCCGCAGAACCATTCCATAGCGAAATAGAAAATAAGTATTTGGATGTTCTGTTTCTAAAGTTTGCACGTGTATTTTGCATTGATTATTCAGGAAATTTAGATATGGTCAATGAAAAAAATTCAGCAATGGTTGATTTAAGAGCTTCGATATACAGCGACCCCACTGCCTTTGACAGTGTGAAATCTATAGCCGAAAATATGCATATGAGCTGTTCGGGTCTTCAGCACCTATATAAAAGGCTGTTTGGCGTAAACATATCGTCAGATATAATTAATTCAAGGCTTGCCCGTGCAAAGGATCTGCTGTCTTCAACCGGTCTGACTGTTGATAGGGTGGCAGAGCGCTGCGGATATTCCTGCACCTACAGCTTTCTGCGTCAGTTCAAGGAAAAATGCGGTTGCACGCCAACACAGTTCAGAAATAAGGCCTTGCCTGACTCGGAGCAGTGGAGCAGAATTAACAAGATTAAGTAGTACCTTTCGTTTTGGAACATGATTTTTTGAAGGAACAGATTATGAATAAGCTGACAATTACTATTGCTGCCGTTATATGTGCAGCTGTGATGCTTGCATCATGCGCGGAAAAGATCGACTATAACGCCGGTGAGCTTGTGCTGCCGAGCTTAAGTGAGGAAGAGATTATGAACAGTATTGACCTTGGCTTGGAAATAAGCAGAAAGAATATGGTTAAAAGCCTTAAACCGTCGGGGGATTCAAACCCGATATCACCTAACGTCTTCTGTGCCGACCCTACAGTTGTTGAATACAACGGCAGGCTGTATGTCTATGGCACAAACGATCATCAGCAGTATGAGGAGGTCGGCAGCGACGGTAAAAACAGCTATGAAAAGATAAAATCGCTGGTAGTATTTTCAACCGACGATATGGTAAACTGGGTGTATCACGGAAGGATTGAGGTCGGCGAAATAGCTCCGTGGATATATACGTCGTGGGCACCGTCAATAACCGCCCGCGTGGAGGAAGACGGTTTAACCCACTTCTACCTCTATTTCTCCAACAGCGGCTCAGGAGTTGGCGTGATAACCTCTACGGATCCTGTTTCCGGATGGACCGATCCGCTTGGCAAGCCGCTGATATCAAGCGCAACCGAGGGTCTTGGCGACTGCCCGAATCCCTTTGACCCCGGAGTGTGCATTGACGACAACGGCATCGGCTGGCTTTCATTCGGCGCCGGAATAGCTGCCGACGGAAGCGAGTATATGACCAAAGCCACAAGAATAGTAAGACTTGGCAGCGATATGATATCTTTGGACAGTGAAATAGCTCAGATCCCAACATACTATGCCTTTGAAGCAAGCGAGCTTAACTATATAAACGGCGAGTATGTTTATACATACAATACAAGCTGGGCGGAACGCACAGAATGGGAAGAAGAAACCGATCCTCCCGCTGCCTGCTCGATGGCTTATATGACAACAACAACCCCGCTCGACCCGCAAAGCTGGGAGTATAGGGGACATTACTTTCTGAATCCGGGTGAAAGCGGAATGGATTATTCCAACAACCACACCCACATTCATAAGTATAAGGGTCAGTGGTATATTATTTATCACTCGCTTGTCTTGCAGGAAAGATCAGAAACGCGCGGCGGATTCAGAAGTATGCAGATAGATACTCTTGACGTGAACGAGAAAAAGACGAAGATAGCCCTTCGCGGAGGCACGCGGGAGGGCGTAGATGGTATTAAAAACCTGAATCCCTTTGTTGCTCACAGCGGAACCGAGATGTACAACGCTGCTGGAATATGGTATGAATATGCTGATAACGGCAGCCTTTGCTCTGCAGCCGTAAGTGAAAATGCTTGGATATGTCTTAAAAACGTTGATTTCAGCGATTCTGCAAAGCGGTTTCTTGCTAAAGTCAAGGGCAGGGGAAGGCTTCAGGTCTGCATCGACTCCAATAAAGCCGGTGAAATAATAGCAGCAGCTGAGTTTGACAGCTCTGAATTTGGTGTTATAGCAGCTGATATCTCGCGGGACGTATCAGGAATTCATGACGTTTATATTCAGTTTTCCGATACCGGCATGATATTGGAAAGCTGGCAGGTTGAATAAAATAGCAATTTTAAAAGCGGACAGCTTCACATAATAAAAAGCCGTCCGCTTTGGTATATATAATTATACTCCGCTTGTTCTTTTAACCTTAAGCCTGTTGAGCGCCCTCGAAAGATTACCCCTTGCGAGCCGCAATTCCAGAACGCTTCGCTTCTGCAAAAGCTCTTCCTTGGCTTCCTCTGCCTCGCGGAGCGCTCTGTTGGCATCAATCTCCTCCGGTCTTTCGGCGGAATCTACCAAGACAAGCACCTCGTTGTTTTCGACCTTTAAAAGTCCCTCGGAAACAGCGGCGTATTGGTTTTCTTCGCCGGGAATCCTGAAGCTAAGCTTTCCGGGTACTATCGCAGAAATGATATTAGAATGATTCGCCAGGATTCCGAAAAGCCCATTAGTAGTTGGAACGTTCAGCGATTCGCATGGTCCTTCATAAAAAACGTGATCCGCAGCAAGGATTCGTATATTGAATTGCTTCATCAGTGCCCTTCCTTTCGCATCGCCTCCGCCTTATTAAAGACATCGTCGATGGTTCCAACGTTGTAAAACGCCGCTTCCGGTAAATCGTCTGCTTCGCCGCTGATGATTGCCTTAAATCCGCGTATCGTATCTGACAGGGGAACGTACACTCCGGGAATACCGGTGAATTTCTCTGCAACATGGGTTGGCTGAGAAAGAAATTTCTGTATTTTGCGGGCGCGGGTAACAGTAAGCTTGTCTTCATCGCTAAGCTCGTCCATTCCTAAAATTGCTATGATATCCTGCAATTCATTGTATTTTTGCAGGATTTCCTGAACACTGCGTGCAGTATCGTAATGCTCCTTTCCGACGATGCTCGCTTCAAGAATCCTTGAAGTCGATTCAAGCGGATCGACTGCCGGGTAAATGCCTTGCTCGACTATTTTTCTTGACAGAACCGTTGTTGCGTCAAGATGCGTGAATGTTGTTGCAGATGCAGGGTCGGTAAGGTCGTCCGCCGGGACATATACAGCCTGAACCGAGGTTACAGAGCCACTTTTGGTGGATGTTATGCGTTCCTGCAGCGCTCCCATTTCGTTGGCAAGTGTAGGCTGATACCCTACTGCCGAGGGCATTCTGCCAAGAAGTGTTGAAACCTCCGAGCCTGCCTGAACAAATCTGAATATATTGTCTATGAACAAAAGAACATCCTTGTGTTCCTCATCTCTGAAATATTCCGCCATTGTAAGACCGGTAAGCGCTACTCTCATCCTTACTCCCGGAGGCTCGTTCATCTGACCGAATACAAGGGCGGTCTTGTCGATAACTCCGCTTTCAAGCATTTCGTTCCAAAGATCGTTGCCCTCGCGGCTTCTTTCACCGACTCCTGTAAATATAGAATATCCGCCGTGCTCCATGGCGATATTGCGTATAAACTCCTGTATCAGAACAGTTTTTCCGACTCCGGCACCGCCGAACAGACCTATTTTTCCGCCCTTAGGGTAAGGCTCCAAAAGGTCAATAACCTTAATCCCGGTTTCAAGGATTTCAGCCACCGGCTGCTGTTCCTCAAATAATGGCGGCTTTCTGTGAATTTCATGTCGCTTTTCAGATGGTGGAATAGGCTTGCCGCCATCGATAGGCTGACCCAAAACATTAAACATTCTTCCCAATGTGCATGCGCCTACAGGAACCTTTACAGCTCCGCCTGTGGAAACGACCTCAAGTCCGCGATAAAGCTTCTCGCTCTGCGAGAGCATGATACAGCGAACCGTGTTTCTGCCAATCTGTTGTGCAACCTCCATGATGCGCTCTTCGCCGTCAATTTCAACGCTAAGAGCTTCCTTTATTTTCGGAAGATGTCCCGCTTCAAACTCACAGTCCACGCATGGACCGGATATTTCAACAATTCTGCCCTTATTCACCTTGCTCCTCCTCTCTGAGTCTTTTAAGCCGCTTCAGCCTCTGAGCCTTTGCGCCGGACGTTATCTCTGTAATTTCCTGAGTTATAGCCGCCTGACGGTTTCGGTTATATTCTGCTTTAAGCTCGGAAAGTATCTTTTCCGCGTTCTGATTGGCTGAATTCATAGCGTTCATTCGCGCGTTCTGTTCACTGCAAAAGCTGTCTATAAGCGCGCTGTAGATATATCCCGCAAGATATCCCGCAACCATGTTTTCAAGCACCACCCCAACCGACGGATAAAACTCAAACGGAGTTTCCACAGGCTTTTCGCCTTCGTTGAAGAACTGACCTCGATGAAAGGGGAGAAGCCTTGTTGAAACGACCTGCTCGTTCATGCTGTTTTTAATGTCGGTGTAGATAACAAATATCTTGTCGACCTGATCGGTGTTGTAAAGCTCCAGCAGCTCTGCACTTATCTTTCTGGCACTGCGCATGGTTGGGTTCTGCGCTGTGTATAAAAAGCTCTTGACAATCGGTATTTTGTGCACGGAAAAATATTCCCGTCCGCATTCACCTACAACAAAAAGCTTTGTTTCCGGATGCTCGGCGACCATTTTTTCAGCCGCCTTAAAAACATTCTGATTATATGCCCCGGCAAGCCCCTTATCTGCTGTTATAACAAGGCAGGCATAGGTTCCGTTCAACGGTACCCCGAAGTTTTCGGGATAGAAATATCTGCTGTTTACCTCGTCCGCAGTGCGGAATACGCGCTTTATTTCAGCCTGAGACGCCGAAAAGTAAGGACGCGTTTTCTCAAGCTTTTCCTTTGCCTTCCTCAGCTTTGCGGAAGCAATAAGATACATGGCGCTGGTAATCTTTTTAATATCCTGAACGCTCTTTATATGAGCTTTTATTTCCTTCATGTTCTCCACGCACCATCGCCTCCCGAAAAGAAAAGTGTCAGTTATTCATAAAAATATCGAGATATTTTTTTGAGCAGTCAATTATCCTTGCTTTGTATTCATCTCCAAGCCTGCCGGTCTTCTCAATGTCCTCACAGATGTCAGAAATTTCATTCGAGCAGAAATCAAGAAGTCCAAGTGAAAACTCATGTATGCGCTTTGCAGGAACATCCTGCATGATATGCGCCATCGCGGTCACAAGCAGTATGACTTGCTCATATTGTTTATATGGATGATACTGATCCTGCTTCAAAAGAGCCATAAGCCCTTCGCCGTATGAAAGCTGGCGCTTTGTCGCGTCGTCAAGATCGCTCGAAAACTGGGTGAATACCTCCATTTCGCGGAACTGTGCAAGCTCAAGGCGAATAGCACCGGCAGCCGTTTTCATGGCTTTGGTCTGAGCGTCACCGCCCACGCGTGATACCGAAAGACCTATGTTCACCGCAGGTCGCTGACCTGCAAAGAACAGATCGCTTTCAAGGAATATCTGACCGTCGGTAATAGAAATTATATTTGTCGGGATATATGCCGAAACGTCGCCTGCCTGTGTTTCAACTATGGGCAGGGCGGTCATGCTTCCGCCGCCAAGCCGCTCGCACAGATGAGCGGAACGCTCCAAAAGCCTTGAATGAAGATAGAATACGTCGCCGGGATACGCTTCACGCCCCGGAGAGCGTTCCAAAAGCAGGCTTAACGCCCTGTATGCAACGGCGTGCTTTGACAGATCGTCATACACTATAAGCACGTCCGAACCGTTTTCCATAAAGTATTCGCCTATTGCACATCCTACATAGGGCGCAATGTATTGCATAGGCGCAGGCTCACTTGCAGTTGCGCTGACAACCACGGAGTAGTCCATGGCACCGCTTTTCCTAAGCGTTTCAACAAGCTGAGCGACAGATGAAGCCTTTTGTCCTATTGCAACATATATGCAGATTACATTTTTGTTTTTCTGATTAAGAATAGCGTCAAGCGCGATTGCTGTTTTGCCGGTCTGCCTGTCGCCTATAATAAGCTCTCTCTGCCCTCTGCCTATCGGGAACATTGAATCTATAGTAAGAATACCTGTTTCAAGCGGCTTGTTTACCGGCTGACGGTCAATTATGCCGGGGGCAGGGGATTCTATCTGACGGTATCCGCTTTCGGCAATTTTTCCTTTGCCGTCTATAGGATTTCCCAAAGCGTCAACAACCCTGCCTATAAAGCCATCGCCGACGGGAACGCCTGCGGTTTTTCCGGTGCACTTTACCGGGCTTCCTTCACATATCTCGGAATCGTCGCCAAATACAACGCATCCAACCTCGTTGCGTCTGAGCTCCTGAACCATTCCTCTGATTCCGCCGGAAAATATAACAATTTCACCGTATGCGGCTCCGTCAAGCCCGGAAACGTTCACAATACCGTCGCCGACTGAAAGAACCGTTCCGTCGCTGATTCCGCCATCATTCGGATTCCATTCATCGACCGCCTTTCGCATAAGCGGGATGATATCGCCCTCGGCAGCAGGGATATCTCTTAAAACATTTTTAAGCTCGTTCAAACGTTCATCAATAATATTATTGTCAGGCTTTTCGGGATTCCAATTATCCACAGTATACGACATCTGTGAAACAATATCTCCGTCTTTAACAGGCTGAGCCGACATATTTTCCTTAAGTCTGCGCAGCATTTCCTTCATATCAAGATTGTCCATACAAATCGCCATCCTTTTCAAAAAGCCAGCGGTCAGCTCTTTGTCTGCAAAACCTTTTCAGCCATCTGCGCCGCAAGCTCAATGATTTCCTGCTTGGATTCCTCCAAGACCTTTTCTTTCTGACGCTGTGCAGCGGCTTTAGCGTCGGAAATGATTTTTTCCTTCTGCTTTTCGGCGTCTTTTAGCCTTGCTTCAGCTGTCAACTGTGCCTGCTCAAAAGCTTTAGCCTTGATGTCAGCGGCTTCCTTTTCTGCGTCTTCAAGACGCTTTTCGTATTCAAGTTTTAATGCTTCGGCCTCGTTAAGCTTTGATTTAGCGTCCTCAGCCTGCTTGGCAATGTCCTCAGCCCGCTTATCCATAAAGCTTTTAACAGGCTTGTAGAGCAGAAGATATAATCCCAAAGAAAGAACAGCGAAGTTAAACAGATGCAAAAGTATCTGCTGCCAGTCTATATTCAATGGTAGATTCATGCTAAGTGTCCATTCCTTTCATACAATCTTATTATTTGTGATGTTATTAAGCCGAAAGCCTTGTTACAGCACAAAGATAATAAGAATTGCAACGATAAGGGCGTAGATAATAGCTGTTTCAATGAATACAAGTCCAAGCATAAGGCTTGTCCTCAATGCACCCTGAGCTTCCGGCTGTCTTGATATACCGTCATTTGTTTTGGAGATTGTTATTCCCATGCTTATTGCGCCAGCTGCTGCGGCAAGGCCTACGCACATAGCGGCGGCAATGGCCTTGGACGAAGTTGAACCGTCATTTTTCTGCTCCTCGGCTGCGGCTGATACATTGGCATCATCAGAGCTGTTTGCGGCGAATATTGGCACCGATATGGCAATAACCAGGACAATAGCGAACAATATCGCAAAAATTCTTTTAGTGAGTGTTTTCATAATTGACCATTCCTTTCTTTTTGTCAGGCAGAAGCTGATTCGGATATTTTGTTTTTTATCTTTTTCGGATGAGGCTCGCTGACCTCTCCGTAAAACAGTGCGGTAAGCATTATCAGAACATATGTCTGAATAAGCGCGTGAAGCAGGGTGAACAGAACTCCCACCGCTATCGGAAGTACAAAGCTCAGCCCAAGGTAGTAATATACTAGTTCTGTTACCAGCAGCCCCGAAAGCAGAGCGCCGAAAAGTCTGAAGCTCATGGATATCGGAAGCGAAAAGTCTTTAAGGGTATTTCCTGCGCCGCGCAGACCGTTTGAAGCTATTCCGCCCGAAAGTATAATCAGGTAGGAAAGAGCGCCCATTGCAATGGCGCCGTTTATATCGGAAAGGGGAGCAGGCATTGCAATTGAACGCCCTTCGGTTGTGACTGCCTGAATGCCGATAAGCTCAAACACCGTTCCGACAAAGATATATGTTCCCGCGCTGAATATATATGCACTCAGAAATTTGTTTCTGTGAGGGCTGTTTGACTTTGCAATGCCATCAAATAGCCCCACCAATGATTCAAGCGCAAGCTGAAATTTTCCGGGAACCGTCTTAAATCTTGGTATTGCAAAAATCCTTATAGCTGCCGCTGATATAAGAAGTATCGCCGTAACCGTGAAGGCTGATACCACTGCCGGGTTAACGTTCATGATTCCGAAAAGGCTTACTTTGTTGGATTCATGCAAAACCGCGTCCTTCATGACCTCCTTGATGGACTCCTTCTCGCCGGAACCCGGACCTATCAGAATCGCCGAGACCAGCAGAGCAATAATAACTGCTGCCCATATTATGATTACGACTGTGCGTTTTTTGCTTTTCATTGATCTGCTCCTTTCCGCCGCCGTATAAATCGATGATCGACATAGCCGATTAAAAGCATAGCCCGGAGCAGAATGTCTGCTTACCGGGCGTCTTTGTCCTATAGAATATTATAACCCTTTCTCTAAAAAAATCAAGGGGCTGAAGCGCATATTGGTAAAACAAAGCCTTAAAAATAAAATTTTGAAATAAAATTATACAAAATGCTGAAAAAACCGTCGGAAATTTTATCTAAAAGATTAAACACAAGTTCTTGACATTCTCTTAAATGTGATGTACCATATGTATGTAATGCTCTTGTAAATGATTTTCAACAGCATTGTAAAGCGCGGATTCATCCGCAAAAACTGAAAGGATTGATAACTATGGAAAAAGTTTTCAAGCTCAAGCAAAACGGCACCACTGTTAGAACCGAAATCCTTGCAGGCTTAACGACGTTTATGACAATGGCTTACATCATTATCTTAAACCCGAACCTGCTCACCGGCTTTGGCTCAAGCGGTACACCCGCCCTTTGGAACGGCATCTTCCTTGCAACCTGCTTAGCTTCCGGCATCGGAACTATATGCATGGCATTTTTGGCAAATAAACCATTCGCAATGGCCCCCGGCATGGGTCTTAACAGCTTCTTCGCGGTAGTAGTTGCAAATATTGCAGCAATCGCAGGATGCAGCTATGACAATGCTTTTCAGGCAGCCTTGTGCATTATCCTTGTTGAAGGTATTGTCTTCCTCTTCCTTTCTATATTCAAGGTAAGAGAAAAGATTGTTCAGGCAATTCCTTTCGGAGTAAGAACCGCAATCGCTCCTGCTATCGGTCTTATGCTCCTTAACATAGGCTTCGGCTCCAACATCGGTATTTACGATGCCAACGGCGCCTGCTACTATGTTTTCAAGGACTTCTTCGGTGCTCTCACTCCTTCCGTACTTAAGAACAACATGGCAGGCGACACTGCTTATACCCAGATGGTTCTGGTAGTAGTAACCATATTCCTTGGCTTGTTCGCAATGATTATCCTTAAGCATTTCAAGATCAAGGCTAATGTTCTTCTTGGTATGCTCTTCGCATCGGTCATCTACTGGATAGGACAGGCTGCCTTCCTGCATGAGAATCCTTTTGCAGCTCTTTCGGGTGCTTCCTTCGTTCCTGCTTTCGGCGATATGGCTTCTACAACCCTGTTCAAGTTTGATTTCGCGACATTCTTCTCAATCGGCTGGTTCACTGCCATCACACTTATCATCACCTTCTGCATGATCGATATGTTCGATACCATCGGAACCCTTGTAGGCACCGCTTCCAAGGCCGGTATGATTGATAAGGATGGCAATATGCCCAACATGAGAGAGGCTCTTCTTTCCGACGCTATCGGTACCGTTGCAGGTTCCGTAACCGGTACTTCCACCGTTACCACCTTCATCGAGTCCGCTTCCGGCGTTGAAGCAGGCGGCAGAACAGGTCTTACCGCTCTTACAACTGGTATCCTCTTCGTTCTGTGCATATTTATTGCTCCGCTTACCAAGCTTATTCCCGGTGCAGCTACCTCCGCAGCTCTTATCTATGTCGGAATACTCATGCTCTCCGGTCTTAAGAATCTTGACTTTGATGACTTCTCCCAGCTCGCCCCTGCGGCTATCATGCTCATAGGTATGCCTATAACCGGCTCTATCGGACATGCTTTGGGCTTGGGTCTTATCACCTACACCGTAATCAAGCTCTGCACCGGCAAGGCTAAGGATGTTTCCGTTCTTACAATCGTAATTTCGCTTATCTTCCTTATCAAGTTCTTTGTTGTAGCATAAGCTCGATTTTGTAAAATCAAAAAGCAAATACCGGCTGGATGCATTTCCAACCGGTATTTTTCTGTCTGCTAAATTCAGTGATGACAGTTTCCGCCGCAGCCGTGCTTGTCTTCGCCGCAGGAGCTGCCGCAGCTATGTTCATGCGAGTGATGATTGCAGGAAACATTTGGATTGTAGTCAAGCTTGCCCGAAAGCAAAGCCTTTACAGCATCATCTGCGCCGCCTGATATGCCGCCGTAAAGATCAATTCCTGCCTGACTAAGCGCATTCTGCGCTCCTGCGCCAATTCCTCCGCATATAACTGCGTCAACATTGAGTCCCACTAAAAATCCCGCCAGAGCGCCGTGACCGCTTCCGACAGAGCTTACAATTTGAGAGTCTTTTATATTTCCGCCCTCAACATCATAGACCTTAAACTGCTCGGTGTGACCGAAATGCTGAAAAATATTTCCGTTTTCATAGGTTACTGCTATTCTCATTCTGGTTTTGTCCTTTCAAAAGATTATACTTATATTATACTATATTTCCCTTCAAAAATCTATACCGAAAAATAATTTTTATTCCGCCGTAATGGTTGCATACCGCGCCGACTTCTGCTATAATGCATACATACAAAAAATATCAGGATGTGATAAGCTACAATGAATATAGATTCCTACATGGCAAAAACTAAAAGCGCCGAGCTTATTCTTGCCTGCGGCGGCAGAAGCGTTCGTATGGGGCAAAATAAGCTTTTGATGGATATATCAGGCAAGCCATGCATTCTGCGCACCTGCGAGGCATTTGATTCCTGCGGATATATTAAAAGAATTATAATTGCCGCTCCGCCTGAGCTTCATGATGTTTACCGCAAAACTCTTGAAACAATAAAAACCCCTATAGCTTTCGTCGGCGGGGGAGATACCCGCCAGCAATCGATAATGAACGCCGTAAAACAAGCGAAAGAGGATATAATAGTTATACACGACGGAGCAAGACCGCTTGTGTCTTCGTTGGTTATAGAAAAGTCGGTTGATGATGCTTTTAGCTTCGGCAGCTCAATAGTCTGCGTTCCTTCTAAGGACACTATAAGGCTTGACGATGGCGAAAGCTCCTATTCTCCGCCAAGATGCAGCGCTTATATAGTTCAGACGCCCCAGAGCTTCGCACGCAAGCTCTATCTTAAAGCCTGTGAAACAGCTGAAGGCGATTATACCGATGATGCTCAGCTCTTGGATGCTATCGGAATCAAGCCTCATATAACTATAGGCGAATATTCAAACATAAAAATAACTACTGCGGAGGATATTGATATGGCGCGCTCTCTTATCGGCGGTAAGTCTGCCGTTTGCACGCCGCGAATAGGTCACGGTTATGATGTTCATAGGCTGGTCGATGGCAGAGCACTCGTATTAGGCGGCGTGAACATCCCATACGAAAAGGGTCTTTTGGGACATTCCGATGCCGATGTTCTTACCCACGCCCTGATGGACGCTCTTTTAGGAGCAGCTGCACTCGGCGATATAGGCAAGCTCTTCCCGGACAGTGACGATAAATACACAGGCGCTGACAGCATAGAGCTTCTTAAGAAAGTTGTAAAGCTGCTTGACGAAAACGGTTACACAATAGTGAATACTGATGTGACGGTTATAGCGCAGTCGCCTAAGCTCTCTTCGTATATAGACGATATGAGAGCGCGGCTCAGTCAGGCCATGAACATCTCAATGAATTCGGTATCTGTAAAGGCAACCACAGAAGAACGCCTTGGCTTCACCGGCTCGGGCGAAGGAATTGCAGCCCATGCTGTAGCCATGATTTACGGATAAAGGGGAGCACTTGCATCCCATATAATGGAGCACCTATGACCTGCATTTCATATAATGTATTGTAATATTATAATTATTATTTGAGGTGCAAGCTTAAAATGAAATACACACTTATTGCGGTTTCCTCGATAACCTATGCCATGAAAGCAAAAAGACTTCTGAACGGCATGGGCTATTACTGCGAAATTGAAAAAACTCCGAAAAATTTATCCTCCGGCTGCGGATATTCCATTCGTGTTAAGGACAGTTCCGAGGTCATAACAGGATTACTCAAAAACAACGGAATTGAATATAAGGCTCTCATGTCGGTCAACAGGTGACAGTGCCATGAGAACAGTTTATTTTGATAACGCCGCAACGTCATATCCCAAGCCGCCATCGGTAAGGACAGCCGTTTCGGAGGCTGTGGATAAATACGGCGGCAATCCGGGGCGGGGCGGACACAGCTATTCCATAAACGCCGCAAAAATAGTCTTTGATACAAGAAGCAATGCTGCTAAGATGTTCGGCGCAAGTGTTGAAAACGTAGTGTTCACGCTTAACTGCACCCATGCTTTGAATTACGCCATAAAAGGCGTGCTTAAGCCCGGAGACAGGATGGTCATATCATCCATGGAGCATAATTCCGTTGCCAGACCTTCCTATGCGCTCTCAAAAAGAGGAGTAAGAGTAGACGTTGCGACCATTGGCAGAACCGATGAGGAAACGCTGAAATCCTTCTCTTCGCTGATATCAAGCTCAACCAAATGCGTCGTCTGCACAGCTGCAAGCAATGTTACCGGAAGGGTAATGCCAATACGTGAGATAGCTGCGCTCTGCCGCAAAAGGGGAGTATGCTTTATTGTAGACGCGGCACAGGCGGCAGGAATAATTCCTATATCCTTGGCAGACGGCATGAATTTCATCTGCACAGCCGGTCATAAGGGGCTTTACGGCACGACAGGAACAGGTCTTCTGATTTCAGACGGCAAGTTCACACCGTCAACCATAATAGAGGGCGGAACCGGCGCCACCTCGGCGGAGCTTAGCCAGACCGGCTTTATGCCGGAGCTTTTAGAGAGCGGAACCGTTAACACGGTTGGAATAGCTTCGCTGAACGCAGGCATGAAGTTTGTTAGGCAGACAGGTCTTGAAAGCATATATAATCATGAGGATGCTCTGTGTGAGCTTCTTTTAGAACGGATATCGCCGATAGATGAAGTGACTGTCTACCGCCGTGGGGACAGATTTGTTCCTATAGTTTCGTTTAACATAGATGGAATACCGTCTGACGCTCTTGCCTCAGCGCTTTCTGATAAGGGCTATGCTCTTCGCGGAGGGCTTCACTGCGCCCCGCTTGCTCATAAAACATTGCGAACCCTTCCTGATGGAACGGTAAGATTTTCACCTTCTGTTTTCAATTCCGAGAAGGATGTTAAAGAACTTGCGGAATTAATAAAAAAATTTGCAAAACATGGTCTGTAGCTATTGTATTTTTGAATAATAGCTGTTAAAATATAATGTGGAACGAATGTAGGGGCAGCACCATATAAATGAATTGCTGACGCTAAGCACCTTGGTGTTGCCTTAATCGCTGATTGCCTGCATATGAATCCGTTAGTCTTCGTGAACAATCATGCAGTCGGCTTCGCAAAACGCTCAGTCGGAAGGGGAAATGAATTTGGAATACATAAGCATTTTTTTATCAAGAATATTAAGCATACTCGGCTCTATCAACTGGCGTGATATAGTTGATATGCTTCTTCTGACCTATTTCCTGTATAAAGGAATCAAGCTTGTGAGGGAAACGAAGGCGCAGCAGCTTATTACCGGTATTGCAATAGTGCTGGCAGTATACTTTATTTCAAACGCCATGAAGCTCAAAGTTATGTCATACCTTCTTGAAAACTTTTTGCAGGTCGGAATCATTGCAATAGTAATAGTATTCCAGCCCGAGCTGAGAAGGCTTCTTGAAAAGGTCGGACGGACAAATGTTAAATCCCTGAACGTTTTCAGCGATGCAAGATCTGAAAACCTTGCTCAGAACTGGGCGAGGACGATTGACGTAATAGGTGAGGCTGTAAGCCAGCTTTCCGAAACGGCGACCGGCGCCCTTATAGTTATCGAGCGCAAAATCCATCTTGGCGAGCAGATAGATACGGGTACGGTTTTGGACTGCTTGCCAAGCGTAGCAAGCTTCGGAACGATATTCTTCCCAAAAACTCCTCTGCATGACGGTGCAGTTATAATAAGAGACGCGCGCATCATAGCCGCAGGATGCTTCTTGCCCACTCCTCAGAAGGAGGAAAGAATCAACAAGCTTTTAGGTTCAAGACATCGCGCAGCAATAGGTATGAGCGAAAATTCGGACGCTATAATAATCGTAGTTTCTGAAGAGACTGGTACCATCTCAATCGCAGAAAACGGCGAGCTTACACGCGGCTACACCAAGGACAGGCTAATTAAGTACCTAAAATCCCAGATAATCCCTGAAAAGCCCCAGAATGAAAACGGATTCCTTGCAAGGCTGAAACAAAGAAAGGAGAATAACAATGCCGGAAAAATTGAAGAAAAGAAATAGTTCTGTCAACAGAAGCAGCATCATTACTTTTGCCGTGTCGGCTGTTCTTGCGGTTTTAATATGGCTTGTCCTTTCTTTAACAGCTTTTCCTGAGATGACGCTGTCGCTGAAAGATGTTCCTATAGACTATTCTATTGCCAACAGCTATGCCGATAACTCCGGGCTGTCTATAATGAGCCGTTCGAATGAAACGGCCAACGTCAGAATCAAGGGTCTGCGCTATCAGATAGGTGAGTATACTAACGAAGATATTCATATAGGGCTGAACGTTGACTCTGTAAGAGCAGCGGGAAAATATGACGTCGCCCTGGTTGTCACCAGCGTTAACGGTGACGAAATTGAGGTCGAGATTGAGCCGAAGACGGTAAACGTCGAGTTCGACAAAATGACTTCTAAGATTTTTTCGGTTGAAGACGGCACCTTGACAGCGGACATTTCCAACCTTACCGCCGCTGAAGGATATATGATAGACCCAAGCGAAATAACCATAGAGCCGTCGGTAGTCGAGCTTTACGGTCCTCAGGATTATATTGAGCAGATAACTTCCTGTTCGGTATCAACCAACAATGCTTACACCGCCATGAAAACCATCAATACCGATAAGACCTCACTTACGGTATATAACGGCACCAACGTTATGACTACCGACAGAATAGTGTCGGATGAAACAAAATTCACTCTCAATGTTCCGGTGTACATGACCAAGGAACTGCCGCTTTCGATAGACATCATTCCATACTTTGAAAGCTTCGACCTTTCATCGCTGGCAGGAGCTGCCCGCATCGAGCCGGAGAGCATCATCGTCAAGAGTATGGACGACAGGATAAAGAATCTTGAAAAGCTGACCTTGGAGGGCAGCATAAGCCTGAAGGACATCACCATAGGCACGGTTATTCCCTGGAAGATAACCGATAAATCCTACTACACCAACATCTCGGGCATAGATCAGGCACTTGTAAGCTTCGACCTTGAGGGATATGCCACCAAGAAGTTCAAGATTAACAACTCGCAGATTAACGTTATTAATATCGAGCCGGGCTATCAGGTATCGGTTGAGACAGGCAGGCTGCAAAACGTCACCATCGTTGGTCCGGCGGATGTGCTTGAACAGATAGAGACATCGGACATAGCGGCTCAGATTGACTACATGGAAAACACCTTCACCGATGGCTTTAATATCCGCGAGGTTACGATATATGTCCCGCAGTATGATAATTGCTGGGCATACGGCTCCTACCCGGTAACGCTGAACGTTTCAAAGGTTGCCGATGATGTCAACGTGAACGAATAGATTTTTGTGTTAATGTGCAGGGTCTGAAAAATGACCCTGCTTTTGTATGGAGACAATATGCCAATAATTATTATGAATATCCGCTCTGAGGTCGGAGAAAAAAGCGAAGCAATAATCGCAAAAGCCTGTAAGGCTATCTCACTTGACACAAAGGATATAATCAGCGCTCAGATACATAAATCCTCGCTTGATGCCAGAAAGAGAAACGATATCCACCTTATTAACTCGGTTATGCTCTGCCTTTCATCGAAAAAGCTGGAGATAAAGCTATCTGAAAGCCGGAAAAACGTAAAATACTTTGAAGAGCCGGAGCTAAAGCCTGAAATATCCAACATAAAGCGCGATGGCAGGGTTGTTATAGCCGGCTTCGGTCCAGCCGGAATGTTTTGCGCACTTGTTCTTTCTGAATACGGTTATAAGCCGATAGTGCTGGAAAGAGGAGCGGATGTCGACGCCCGCGTGAAGGCTGTTAATGACTTTTGGTCTGGCGGAAGGCTTGACCCCCACACCAATGTTCAGTTCGGCGAGGGCGGCGCGGGGACGTTCTCTGACGGCAAGCTGACTACAAGAATAGGCGACCCGCTTGCAAGATATGTCATAAGGCGTTTTGCCGACTTTGGCGCGCCGGATGAGATACTTTTCAAGGCAAAGCCGCACATAGGAACGGATAAGCTCCGCGGAATAGTAAAGGCTATCCGTCAGAAGATAATAGAAAACGGCGGAGAAGTAAGGTTCCTGACTTCTGTTGAGGATATAATCGTTTCACAGGGCAGGGCAGAAAGCGTTTTATGTGCAGACGACAGCATACCGTCAAGCGCTGTAGTAATGGCGATAGGTCACTCCGCACGTGATACCTTTGAGATGCTTCTTTCCCGTGGGGCGCTGTTACAGCCAAAGCCTTTTTCAGTCGGTGCAAGAATAGAGCACACTCAGGAAAGTGTCAACAGAAGTCTTTACGGTGAATATGCTGATGATCCAAACCTGCCTATAGGTGAATATCAGCTATCTCATAGACGACAAGATGGACGTGCAGCCTATACCTTCTGCATGTGCCCCGGCGGAAGCGTTGTTGCCGCAGCCAGCGAGGAAGAGGGAATAGTGACAAACGGCATGAGCGAATACGCAAGAGACGGCAAAAACGCCAATTCCGCATTAGTTGTTTCAGTCACGCCGGAAGATTTCGGAAACCACGCCTTGGATGGCGTTGACTTTGCAAGAAGCCTTGAAAGACGTGCATACCAGATGACAGGCAGCTACAAAGCACCGTCATCAACCGTATCAGACTTTGTGGACGAGCTTACAAAAAAATCCTGCGTTGCACCCACGTACCGCCCGGGCGTTGAGGGATGCGACCTGAACAAGCTCTTCCCACAGTTTGTAAGCGATATGATGAAGGAAGGCATAAGAAGGTTTTCCCAGGAAATGAACTGCTTCGGCGACGGCGGTGCCATCCTTACCGCTCCCGAAACAAGAACCTCCTCTCCGGTGAGAATACTAAGGACAGGTGATTTCAATGCCGTAGGAATTGACAATCTCTACCCCTGCGGTGAGGGTGCGGGCTATGCCGGCGGTATTGTATCTGCCGCTGTGGACGGAGTTAAGACCGCTCTTAAAATAATGGAGTCCTTCGCCCCGCCGGAGAATTGATAGAATATAACTGAAATGGGTACAGAGGAGCAATGCTCATCCGCCCATTTTTGTTTTGTAGGTTCATATTATTTCGATATTTTTTCCAACCTTTTATATCGTGCGGTGTCTATATGTATGAAAGCGCTTTTGAACCGCAAGGAGATAAACCCATGACTGAAAACAATGCTCAAAAACTGATAGAGAAATATGTAAAGCCAATATACGGCTTCTGCCTGAAACGCTGCAAAACCCCTGAGGATGCCGAGGATTTGGCTCAGGATATTGCTCTGAAAGCATACAGAACTCTGATTCACCGTGATGATATTGACGATTCTGATAAGTTCATATGGACAATCGCGCACAACGCTTTAAGCAACTACTATCGTGATTTCAACCGCAGCGCCTTTGGAACGGTCAATATAGACGAGCTTTCGGAAACTTTGGCAAGCTCAGAGAATCACCCCATAGAATCGCTTATAGAAGCCGAAGCCGCAGCTAAGCTAAAAAGCGAGATAGCTTATCTTTCAAAGCTGCAAAGACGAATAGTTATAGCTTATTACTTTGAAGGAAAGCGGCTTGAGGATATTGCACGGAAGCTGAACATTCCGTCAGGAACTGTCAAATGGCATTTGTTTGAAGCCAGAAAAGACTTGAAAAGAGGTATGGAGAAAATGAGAAACACAAGCGATTTAAAATTCAATCCCATAAAATTCCTTTACGTTGGCACAAGCGGCTGCCCCGGTGCTAAGGGCGCTGACCAGAACTTCTTCAGAAGCAGACTCGCACAGAATATAGCCTACTCCGTCTGGAAGGAAGCAAAGACCGTAAACGAAATTGCCGAGGATCTGGGAGTTTCACCGGTATATATTGAGGAGGAAGCGGAGTATCTCGCCGAGTACGGCTATCTGAAGGAATGTAAAGGCAAGTACCTTTGCAATATTATTATCGAAGAGCCTACAGAGGAACTCATCAGGCTCCGCGATGATACCTATACAAAGGCTGCAAAGCTTATAGCAAACGAGCTTTATGACGAGCTTGCCTCCAGCGATATTCTTAACGACCCTAACATCTGGGGCGGAGTCACCGGTAAAATGAGCTTTACCGAGGACACGCCAAGGAACAAAAATTATCTTCTCTGGTCGCTGATACCTTATATCGCCGCAAACAGCGGCAAGGAGCTTTATAAAGAGGACATCCGCTTTGAGGACGTCGCAACCGTCCGCCCTGATGGCGGCAACACCATATGCACAGCGACGGTCGACAACGAAAGCGTAAAAGGCAAGTGCGATAGCGATTGGTGCGGCATATGCTGGAACGAATCCGACAACCTTACTGTCTGGCAGTTAGATACCCGTTGGTCACGGCACAGGGTGAACGATAGCTATCATTCCGATTCAATGCGAGTTATCTCACTTCTGAAAAGCGAATACGAGGGTGCTGTACTTAGCCCGGATGAATATGCATTCCTTTCTCAAATGGGACTCATTAATGTTCTTAAGGATGGCGGAAACATCAAAACCGCATACCGCTGTATCTGGCTTGAGGGCGTAGATATCGAGAATAGGCTTTTGGAAGTGGGCGCAAAGATTAAGCGCAAGCACGCCGCAGAGCTTCAGAAGCTCAATGATGACCTCGAAGCCGCCTTCTTAAAGGACACGCCCAAGCACCTTGTAAAGATGCGCAAGTACGGTTTGCAGCATATCTTTTATTCAAACAGCATTTTTGTAAGAAGCTGCCTTTCTGAGCTTCTGTCAAGCGGAAAGATTATAGCTCCAAAGGAAGAGGAGAAGATTTCCTTAACTACTGTTGTTATAAACCGCAAATAGTATCACATATTATATCCGGCTCATGCAAAAATTAAGCATGAGTCGGATTTTTTGTTAAAAAAATATAAATTTTTGCTCTACCCCCTTGACTTACAGACTTATTTGTGTCAAACTATAATTAGCATTTAAATTAGACAAGGAAAGGAATTAATAAGGATGCCAGAATTAAAAAAATTACATAAAGCGCTGATATTCAGCTCTGCCGCGCATAGAAAAGTCTGTCGAAGTGAATTCCAGAAGCTCAATCTTTCATATGGGCAGCCGAAGGTTTTGGAAGCATTGTCTGAAAAGGAAGGCTATCTGCAAAAGGACCTGGCCGCAAGATGCCATGTTGAGCCTGCTACTATGACAATAATTCTCACCAATATGGAGAAAAGGGGATATATCCGCAGGGAAACTGCCCATGTTTCGGGCGGAAAACGCGCCTATGCGGTCTATCTTACAGATGCCGGAAGAGAAGCTGCCGCTCTGGTTGAAAATATTGTGTGCGATGTTGAACAAATCGGTTTGAACGGCTTTTCGGAAGAGGAGAAAACTCAGTTTATGGATTATCTCAATAGGCTTGGAAATAACCTTACGACAACATTAATAAAATAGCCGATAATTGAAAAGAGGAACATTATGAGGAAATTTCTTAGGAGTGTGCTGATAACTATGCTCATGTGTGCTGCTGTGTGCGTTTCCTTCTCGGGATGTGCAAAAAAGGTAACAATTTATGATGAAATTCCAAGCGAGTATAAAAAGACCTGTGAAGAGGGCGGAACTGTTCAGAAAATAACCTATCCCACTAAGGACTATTCGGCGAATATGGAGGAATACGAAAAGGAAGCCTACATCTATCTGCCCCCGAACTATGACGAAAACAAGAAGTACAACGTTATGTATCTTCTTCACGGCGTCGGCGGCGATGTTTGGGAGTGGGGAATGACTGGCGACAATTCTGACGTTAAAAAGATGATGGATAACATGATTCTCAATGGCGATATCGAGCCTTTCATAGTAGTCACCCCCAACGGAAGATCGACAAGGAACTGCCATGATACTTCATTCGGCAATATTGACCCATTCTATATCTTCGGCAAGGAGCTTCGCTATGATTTGATCCCTTATATCGACGCTAATTATGCCACCTATGCTGATTACTCGCAAGGGTACGATGTCACCGCCGCGCGTGAGCATAGAGCTTGTGCAGGTCTTTCCATGGGCGGCATGCAGACGACAAATATAGGTCTTTGCGAATGCCTGGATATGTTCAGCTACTTCGGCGGATTCAGCTCCTGCCCGACTACATATTCTGCGGCAGAAATTGCCAAGAAGCTCGAAGCCTTCCCGGATTACGACATCAAGTATTTCTATAACATATGTGGAACCGAGGATGGTATAGCCCTTGCAAGCCACACAAACGCCTTGGGCATAAAGAATATCAACGGCGAGGGCGACGATGCCAAGCCGGAGCTTTTAAAGCTCACTGACAAGCTGAGCAGTAAGAACTTCTACTGGCAGACTCACTCCGGCGGACATGATTTCGGTATATGGTTCTTGGGCTTTTATAACTTCGCCCAGATTGCCTTTACTCAGTGATTTTTAATATCATAATATGATAATTATCGGTGCAAAGCCAACCACCAAGGCTCTGCACCGATTTTTATATCAGCTCATGTGCGAGTGTCTATTCTTTTGACTTGTTTCTCCTTAATATCAGCATAAGCAAGCCCGAAACTATCGGAACTGCTGCGGCGAAAATCAGCGACCATGCCATTTCGGCAGGGTTCAGCGGCACAGTCTCCATAACAACGGATGCCTGAGGAAGGTATATGCACACAGCCGTAACTGCGGCGGAAGCAATTACAGCAAGCAGAAGCCATAAATTCTTAAATGGGTTCATTCTGAATATCGAAACATATTCGCTTCTGCATTCAAAGACGTGTATAAGCTGGCTTGCTATAAGTGTTACCAAAGCGCAGGTGCGGGCAACAGCAAGCTCTGTTCCTATGTACATCAGAGAATAGGCAAAGCACCCCAATGTGCATATTCCGATAAGTATTCCGCGGATTATTATTTTGTGCAGCAACCCTCCGCTGAAAAAGTCGCCCGAGAATCTCTGTGGCTTCATTTCCATGACCGCCTTTTCCGTCTTTTCCATGCCTAAGGCTATCGCCGGCAGACCGTCTGTAACAAGGTTCACAAGAAGTATCTGGGTAGGCAGAAGTATCACCGGCATACCAAGGATGATGGATAGAAACATAACCATAACCTCGCCGATGTTGCAGGATATGAGATACCGCACGAACTTGCGGATGTTTGAATAGACTGTCCTGCCCTGTCTGACGGCTTCGCAAAGGGTGGAAAAGTCGTCATCAAGAAGGATGATGTCCGCCGCCTGTTTGCAGGCATCCGTTCCCGATTTGCCCATTGCAACGCCTATGTTTGCTTCCTTGACGGCAGGAGCATCGTTGACACCGTCTCCGGTCATAGCTACAATGTTGCCCTTGCGCTTGAACGCCGATACAATTCTCAGCTTATCCTTGGGGTCCACGCGGGAGAATACGCTTACTCTTGATATAACAGCGTCAAGCTCCTTGTCGGAAAGCCTGTCAAGCTCGTCTTTTGAAAGGCTTATTCCGCCCATGCGAAGTATGCCTATCTCCTTTGCAATGGCTTCAGCTGTGAGCTTGTGGTCACCGGTTATCATGACTGTTTTGATTCCTGCACGCCTGAGTTCCGAAACGGAGCGCTTTGCTTCCTTGCGCGGGGCATCTATCATCCCCATAAGCCCTATAAATACCTTGCTGTCGTTGCCGCGTGATAACGAAAACGCCATAACCCTGAGTGCCTTGGAGGCATAGCCCTCGGCGATATCCATAAGATTTCTTTTGTCCTGCAACGACAGCGGCAGAACCCCACTTTCGGTCATGATATATCTGCATTGACCTATAATAACATCAGGTGCGCCCTTCGTATATACGGCTTCTCCCTTTGTCGACACAACAGATACACTCATCTGCTTGGTTTCGCTCTCAAATGGAATCTCACTTATTCTGCGGTATTTATCCCTTATATCGGATACGCTCATACCTGCCTTTTCCGAAGCTATCAGCATTGCCGCTTCGGTAGGGTCGCCGTCAGAGCGGCATTCTGAGTTTTCTATGGTTATATTTGCGTTGTTGCACAGCACTCCGCATATCAGAAGCTCACTCAGAGCCTCAGATTTTTTATTTGGGGATACCGTTCCGGTAATGCTCTGACCGGAACCGCTTACGGTGTATTCGCATCCGTCAGCATAAAGTCGTGTTACCGTCATTTTGTTTTCTGTCAGAGTCCCGGTTTTGTCGGTGCAGATGACCGTTGTGCAGCCCAGCGTTTCAACCGAGTGAAGCTTGTGAACAAGCGCATTCTTTTTTAGCATTCTACGAACAGCCAGCGCAAGCGCGATTGTGACGGTTGCAGGAAGCCCCTCCGGTATAGCGGCGATTGCTATCGTTATACCGGTCATGAGAATATCAAAAACAGGCTCGCCCCTGATGATTCCCGCAAGAGCAACCACAAAACATACGCTAAGGCAGATTATGCAGAGCGATTTTCCCAGCGAGGAAAGCTTCTTCTGCAATGGCGTCTCATCCTTGCCGGCTTCGTCTATCAAAGCTGACATCTGACCCATCTTGGTGTTCATTCCCGTCTGAGTGCACTTTACCATTGCGTTGCCGCGCGTGACGGATGTACCCATAAAAACGCTTCCGCTTTTCTTTCTTACGGCTTCCGATTCACCTGTGAGGATGGCTTCGTCGCACCAAAGACCGTTTTCGGATATTACGCTGCCGTCGCAGGGAATCCTGTCTCCGGCTTCTATGACAATGATATCATCCGGCACAAGCAGGGAAGCGTCTATGCTCTTTTTAACGCCGTTTCTTATGACGCGCGCCGTTGGAGATGTTAGCTTTTCAAGGGATTCCATCGTCTTTTCGGTTCTGTATTCCTGAATAAATCCTAAAACAGCGTCAAGCAGAACTATAATGATAATAGTAACAGCGTCATAGATTTCGCCCATCGCCGCCGAAATAATGGTTGCGCCGAGCAGTATAAGAACCATGATGTCCTTGAACTGGTCAAAGAATATTTTTACAGCGCTCTGCTTTTTGCTTACTGTAAGAATGTTTTTGCCATAGTCCTTAAGGCGGTCGTTTGCCTCCGCCTCGGTAAGTCCTTTTCCCGGATATTCCTGCATAATAAATCTCCCTTTCAGCCGATAAAACAGCATTTTATCGGTATATTCATCCTATAACAGCTTGACCTTTGCCTCTAAGATGAATGTATGAAGGGGAGTGATTATTTATTCCTGATACAGTCTTTATGATTTTCGAAAGAAAAATTGCCGCAAAATCATGATTTGTGATTTTGCAGCAATTCCATTTTGATTAACCGGCAGAAAAGGATTACAGCATCAGCAGATGGGTATATCGCCGACAGCTATCAATTTCTGCTTGCGTGGTGAGCATTCAAAAGTGCCCTGATTTTTTCGTGAGGGTCAAGAATTTCACTTACCGACATATCGTGGTTCAGCGCGGCTACAAAGTAGGAAACATACTTCGAGCAGTCAACAATATGGAACCATTCCTTGCTCTTAAGCTCTTCGGGAACATAGGAAAGGTTGGTACCGAAAACGCCGTCTATGATTCCTGCCGCATACGCCTTATCGAACTTTTCAAAGCCGGTAGTAAATAATCCGTATGTAGCGTAAGCGATGATTTTTCTTGCGTTGCGCTTTTTAAGCTCATAGGCAATATCGAGCATCGATTCGCCGGAGGAAATAAGGTCATCGGCAATGAAAATGTCCATTCCGGAAACGTCGTTGCCAAGATACTCATGGGCAACTATCGGGTTTCTGCCGTTGACAACGGTCGAATAGTCGCGCCTCTTATAGAACATTCCAAGGTCTACTTCAAGGGCGGATGCATAGTACATATTTCTGCCCATAGCGCCCTCATCGGGAGATACTACCATGAAGTGTTCTTTGTCGATTTCAAGGTCGTCAAACGCCTTGAACAGAGCCTTCAATACCTGATAAGAGGGGATTATATTGTCAAAGCCCATCAGCGGAACCGCATTCTGAACTCTGGGGTCATGAGCGTCAAAGGTTAGTAGGTTTGAAACTCCTATCGACTGAAGCTCCTGAAGCATCATTGCACAGTCCAACGATTCCCGGTAGTTTCTTCTGTGCTGACGTCCGCCGTAAAGCATAGGCATAATGACATTTATGCGGTGTGCTTTTCCTCCTGCTGCCTGAATTATCCTTTTAAGATCCTGGTAGTGATCATCCGGCGACATATGGTTTTCGTGCCCGAATAGGGGATACGTGCAGGAATAGTTGCCGGTGTCGCAGACTATGAACAAATCATAGCCGCGGACGGTTCTGGAAATCAGAGCCTTAGCGTCACCCGACTGGAATCTGGGGCAGCTGCATGGAATCAAGAAGGTATCAACGTCCTGCCCGGACTGCTTAGCCCATGTTACAAGGTAATCGTTGATCCTTTCTCCGAGCTCCTTAGCGCCATCCATAGCTATGATTCCAAGTGGTGCAACGCTGAGTGCAGGATTAAATACCTGTGCGGTTTGTTTCAGCTTTGACATTTTTTATCAATCCTCCAAATTAATTTTTTCAGATATTTAGATATTAGATATTAGAGATGATCCGAGCGCTTTTTGCGCGCTCTGTGAACGTTAACAAATATCGTCGCCGCTATAAGACATATTAAGAATATCGGAACGAGCCACGGGTTTGAATTGCCGATTTTAAGCTGGTTCCACAGGCTTTGCATCTGAGCATTAGCCTCGTCTGAAAGATTTACGAAAATCTCAGTGTTGTTGATAAGATAATCCTCCGAAGGGTATTGCAGTTCGTTATTGCGAACCTCCTCGTCCAAAAGCTCATATGCTGCCTGATTGGGAGTTGAGTAACCGGTGTACTCGCAGTTTGCAAGCGCAACCTCAGCCTCGCACAGGAAGTTTATATACATTTCTGCGGCTTCCTTGTTCTCTGCCGTCTTCGGGATGCATATAGCGTCCACAAACTGGTTTGTGCCCTCTTCCGGGATGCAGTAGGTAAGGTCGGGATTATCGTCCATCATAGTGACAGCGTCGCCGGCGTAATAGGGAGCTATCGCCGCAGAGCCGCCCTCCATCTTGTCAAAGATTTCATCCATGACATATCCCTGTACGACTTCCTTCTGCTCCTTCAAAAGAAGCATAGCCTGTTCAAGCTCCTTGGGGTTTTCGGTGTTCTGGGAATATCCCAGATAGGTCAAAGCCACGCCGAAAGCATCCCTTGGATTGTTGAACATAAGGATGTTGTTTGCATACTTCTCGTCCCAGAGCGAAGCCCAGGAGGTTATTTCCTCGTCTACCATCGTCTGATTGTAGATGATAACCACCATTCCCCAAAGGTAGGGGACAGTATAAAGATTTTCCGGGTCATACTCGGGCGATATAAAGGATGGCATTATGTTTGCAATGTTGGGGATGTTATTGTAGTCCAGCTTTTGCAGCATATCCTCCTTTATCATCTTGGAAATCATATAGTCGCTCGGAACAACGATATCATACGCTGCACCGCCCGAAAGAAGCTTTGAGTACAAAGTTTCATTGCTGACAAACGTAGTGTAGTTGACCTTTACGCCGGTAAGCCGCTCGAAAGCTTTGTTGACGTCCAGCATTTCAGGCTCGGATATAGACATATATTCGCCCCAGTTGGCGACGTTTATGGTTATATTCTGTCCCTTGAACTTTGAATAATCGTAATCCGAAAGAAGCTCCGGGTCAAGGTTTGAATAAGAGCCGATAACGCTGTCGACGTCCTCCTCCTCGGTGCTGCCGCAGGCAGAGAACATCATGACAGCCATAAGTGCTGCAAGCATAAGGGCAAACAGTTTTTTCATCATCTTGATCCCTCCTTGCTCATAGCAGCTCTTACAAGCGCTCTTTCGTGCCTCAGCTTCCTGTTTTCAATGACATTCTTGGTGACAAGTATCGTTGATATAACTACAAAGATTATCGCCGAAAGTGCGTTGATTTCGGGGGATATTTTCAGCCTTGTCATCGATTCGATGGTGATGGAAAGCGTCTGAACATCAACGCCGGTGGTGAAGTAGCTTACAACGAAGTCGTCAACAGAATAGGTCACAGCCATAAGAAAGCCTGAGAAGATACCCGGCATGATTTCCGGTATGACTACCTTGAAAAATGCCATTTTCTGATTGCATCCCAGATCCAGTGCCGCTTCAACCAAGTTTGGGTTCATAGTCCTCAACTTGGGCAGGACGTTGTAGATTACGTATGGAACGTCAAAGGAAATATGCGCAAGAATCAGCGATACAAAGCCGAACTTAAAGCCGAAATAATCAACAAAGAATCTGAAAAGAAGCATCAGCGAAATACCCATGATGATTTCAGGATTGATTACAGGAATATATGTCGCTCCCATTATTACCGCGCGCGGAGCTTTTTTCATGCTGTGTATTCCAAGCGCCGCCATCGTTCCTAAGATAGTTGCAAGAACAGAAGCCGCCAGCGCAACTATAACCGTGTTCAGAAGTGAACGCAGAATTGCTTCGTTGTGGAAAAGCTTAATGTACCAATCGAAGGTAAAGCCAGTCCAGTTCGCGCGCGACTTTGAAACGTTGAACGAAAATACAATAAGCACGAGTATCGGAAGATACAGGAAGATGTACAGCGCGTACATATAGAGTTTTGAAGAAAGCTTTTTCATAACATCGCGCCCTCCTCTTCACTTCCGAATTGGTTGAACAGGCTCATCATGAACAGTACTATTATCATAAGCACCAATGCCATTGCAGAGCCAAGGTGAGGATTATATGATGCGCCCAGGAACTGAGCCTCGATAAGGTCGCCGATAAGGTCGTTTGTTCCGCCGCCCAGCATCCTTGAAATAACAAAGGTTGAAACACTGGGGATGAAAACAGCTATAATTCCGGTATTTATTCCGGGCATGGAAAGGGGAAGTATTACCCGCCTGACAAGGCTTAGCCTGCTCGAACCGAGATCCTGCGCCGCTTCGATAACGCTCTGATCGATTTTGACCATAACCGAATACAATGGAAGTATCATAAATGGAAGATAGTTATAAACCATACCTAATATGACCGCTCCTGCATTGTTTATAAGGTTTAATGGACCTATTCCGAAAAGCCCCAAAAATCTGTTGATAAGTCCGTTTGGCTCCAAAAGGGTCATCCATGCATAGGTTCTGAGAATGAAGCTTATCCACATGGGAACCATTATAAGAACTATCAGCGATGATTGATTGAAGGATTTTGCCCTTGATATAATGTAAGCAGCCGGAAAAGCCAGAATAAGGCAGATGACAGTTGCTATCATCGCAAAAATGATTGAGCGGAAAAGCACTGCCATATAGCTTGACATATCAAACAGGTTTTGCAGGGTGAATCCGCCGTCGCCGTCGGTAAGTGCAAATACTACTACCAGTCCCAGCGGAACAACAGTGAAAATAAGTATCCATACAACGTATGGTATTGCTAAAGCTTTGGAGGTTTTCATTTATCTTACCTCCGATTTGTGCATAATGTGAATGTCCATAGGAGTGACATTCATTCCGATAATAGCTCCTACCTCCTCACTTTGGGTGGAGTGTATTATCCATTTATATCCCAGCGCATCGACGCTGATTTCGTAATGAACGCCCTTAAAGATGCAGTTTTCTACAACTCCGACAATAGCGCCCTGATACTGAGGAACAACCTTGATATCCTCTGGTCTGATTACAACGTCAACCAGCTCGTCCTTGTCAAAGTTCTTATCTACGCAGGCAAATTCCTTGCCGGCAAACTCCACTAAGAAGTCGCGCCGCATTATGCCATCGATTATGTTTGATTCACCTATAAAGTCGGCGACAAAGGCGTTTATAGGCTCATTGTAAATGTCCTGAGGAGTGCCTATCTGCTGAATGCAGCCATCGCGCATTACGACTACTGTATCAGACATGGTAAGCGCTTCCTCCTGATCGTGTGTAACATAGATGAATGTGATTTCAAGCTCCTGCTGCATGCGCTTAAGCTCTATCTGCATTTCCTTGCGCAGCTTTAAGTCCAGCGCACCAAGCGGTTCGTCAAGAAGCAGTACCTTGGGGCGGTTTACAAGCGCCCTTGCTATTGCGATTCTTTGCTGCTGTCCGCCTGAAAGCGAATTGATTGAACGTTTCTCAAAGCCCTGCATATTAACGAGCTTGAGCATTTCGGAAACTCTCTGAGCAATCTCCTTTTCGGGGAGCTTTTTAATGCGAAGCCCGAAAGCAATATTGTCATAGATATTCAAATGGGGGAATAGTGCATACTTTTGGAAGACCGTATTTACCTCACGCTTGTGCGGGGGCAGATTGTTGATCTTCGTGCCGTTAAAAAATAGCTCACCGCTTGCCATTTCGGCAAAGCCACCAATGATTCGCAGGGTAGTGGTTTTTCCACATCCCGACGGGCCAAGAAGTGTTACGAACTGCTTGTCCATAATGTCAAGGCTGACACTTTTCAGAACCTGAACGCCGTCATACTCAACAACAGCATTTCGTAAGCTGATGATCGCATTTTTCAATTACTTTCTTTGTCTCCTTATTTTTAACAATTTTTTGGCAGCATGATACCCCACAATGCCAAATTAATTATATAGCAAAACATTCAGTATTACAAGCATAATTTTAAATTTTGTTATTCCGACAAAAAAACCATCTTCTTCGGCAATTCTTTTTTTATAATCAACAAATTTAGCATTGAATTTTACGGAATAATGATGTATAATATAGGATGAAATATTGTGAATAACCGTATATAAATATTTTCAGACGAAAGGCTTGATTTTATGAATAAGACCGAAAGATTTTTCAACTCCCTGAAAAGCTCACGCGTTGCCCTAATTGGAACAGGGGTAAGCCATACCGAGCTTATAAAGCTGTTTTTGTCCAAGGGGATAGATGTTACCGTTCTTGACAGAAAAACTAAGGAGCAGTTTGACCCAGAGCTGTATAGCTATTTGGAGGAAAAAGGCGCGCACTTTGTTTTGGGAGACGGCTATCTTGATTCCTTAACCGATTATGATGTTGTTTACCGCACTCCGGGTATGTACTATAACAACCCTAAGCTTGCCGAAGCGCGCGCCGCAGGCGTTATAATAACTAGCGAGATGGAATCCTTCTTCGAGCTGTGCCCCTGCAAAATATATGCCGTTACCGGCTCTGACGGCAAGACCACCACTACAACTGTCATATCAGAATTTCTAAAAGCAGAAGGCTTTAAGGTCTGGCTGGGCGGAAATATCGGGAAAGCGCTTTTGCCGAGAATAGAAAGTATATCCGAATCGGATGTAGCTGTTGTAGAGCTTTCAAGCTTTCAGCTTATTTCTATTAGAGAATCGCCCGACGTTGCGGTTATAACCAATATTGCCCCCAACCATCTTGATGTTCACGGCAGCATGGAGGAATATATTGCTGCAAAGTGCAATATTTTGGATCACCAGAACGCCTTTTCAAGAACCGTCCTGAATGAAGACAATGCGCTTACCATAGGTCTTGCCGACCATGTAAGGGGAAAGCTCGTCAGCTTCTCGCGCCTGCATCCCGTAAAGGTAGGAGCATACCTTGATGATGACAGATATCTTTGCTACAGCGACGGCAGAAGAAGCATTAAAATAATTTCCGCAGACAAGATAAAAATTCCCGGCGAGCATAACATAGAAAACTACCTTGCGGCGATATCTGCCGTGTGGGGTGAGGTCTCGGTGGACTCCATATGCAAAGTTGCAAGAAACTTCGGCGGCGTTGAGCACAGAATCGAATTTGTAAGAGAGCTTGGCGGCGTTAAGTATTATAACGATTCTATAGCTTCCAGCCCCACAAGGGTTATAGCGGGGCTTAAATCCTTCGGCAGAAAAATCATTATTATTGCCGGCGGATATGACAAGAAAATACCGTTTGAGCCTTTGGCGGAGCCTGTAAACAAGTATGTAAAGGTCCTGATACTGATGGGTCTGACAGCTGATAAAATCGAAAAGGCAGTAACGGAAACACCTTATTACGACCCTGACAATATAAAAATCCTTCATGCGGAAAGCATGGAGGAAGCCGTAAAGCTTGCTCATGATAACGCGGCTTCCGGCGATATAGTTTCGCTTTCGCCGGCGTGTGCTTCGTTTGACATGTATCCTAACTTTGAAGCAAGAGGAAAGCATTACAAAGCAATCGTCAACGCTCTTTGATTAAAAATAAAAGATGATTAAAAGAATAGAAAACATTGAAAACACTGCGATAGAACTTAGAAAGTCGCATTATTCAAGAGTCATACTTTCGCATATTCAGACATACGGAACGGAATATGACTTTTGCGAGCTTTATGAGCTTCGACAGAAGGGCAGACGTGCGGCAGTGTTTGTGTCTTTCAACGGCTCGCTTACAGCAGATATACTTGAAGGAGCTTCACTGGGTGGAGTCTCACTCAGGGAGACTGCGGAGTTCGTCCGCTTCAAGTCACCGTATACAGTCGAGCTTCCGGAGGATATGACAGGTAAAACAGGTATATCGGGCTATCAGCGCTCAAAAAGGTATTTTTACGAGATAACGCCGTGGAAATCAGCTGACGGAATCGAAATAGACCCAGACGCTGAAACCGTATATGCAACGGCTTTTTCAGGAAATGAATCAAACTACGGTCTTTGGCTGACGGATACGGTGCGCCGAAAAAACAAGGATCTTTTAAGGCTGTATAGCTATAAAAGCTCGGTTTTAACGCTAAAATTCCGCTCCGGCGGTATGGCATATATCGCGGATGTCGCCACTCCCGAAGAGGACAGGGGAAAGGGCTACGCAAGGGCACTTTTAGGCGGCGTTGCCAAGCTTATGGCAGACGACGGCTATACCTCGTATCTCGCGGCGAATGATTTGACCAGGGGCTATTATGATTCGCTCGGATATAAGCTTATTGGGTCAGATAACATTTATAAAATTAAGGACAGTATAAACTATGAACAAATTCTTTAATATCGATACAAAGCTTCTTGAACTGGCAAAAAAAGCCGAAGAGGAATGTAAGGAAGTCTTCGCAAGAATAGACGATATCGCCGAGTACAACGGCGTTAAGGTTCTGTCGGCGTTCACTAAGAACAATGTCGGCGAAACCGCCCTTCATGGCACTACGGGATATGGCTATAACGATCTTGGCAGAGAGCTTTTGGATAAGGTATACGCTTCCGCTCTCGGCGGTGAGGATGCCCTTGTAAGGCACAGCTTTGTAAACGGCACTCACACCCTTTCGGTCGCACTTTTCGGTGTGCTTCGTCCTGGAGATAAACTGCTGATGTGCTGCGGTGCTCCATATGACACTCTTGAAGAGATTATCGGCAAAAGGGGAGAGCCAGGCAACGGCTCGCTGAAGGATTTCGGAGTGCTGTATGAGGAAGTTGAGCTTCTGCCAAACGGCATGCCCGACCTTGAAAGGATAACCGAGCGCGTAAAAGACGCAAAGGTCGCATACATACAGCGCTCACGCGGGTACTCAACCCGTCCTTCCTATACCGTTGACGATATTGAGAAGATGGTGAAGGCAATAAAGACCGGAAACCCCAACGCCGTCATAATGGTTGACAATTGCTACGGCGAATTTGTTGAAAAGCGGGAGCCGCTCGATGTCGGAGCGGATTTGATAATGGGCTCGCTGATAAAAAATCCCGGCGGCGGAATCGCTTCAACAGGCGGATATATTGCAGGGCGGGCAGACCTTATAGAGCTTTGCGCCAACAGACTTACCTGCGTTGGAATGGGCAAGGAAATAGGCGCAACCCTCCACCAGAATCGCGAGATGTTCCTAGGCTTCTTCTTAGCTCCGCAGACGGTTGCGAACGCCGTTAAAACTTCTGAATTCGCGTGCGCGCTGCTCAACATGCTTGGCTATGAATCTCTGCCCAAGCCCGGTGAGCCGAGGGCTGATATAATAGCATCCATAAAATTCGGCAGCGAAGCTCCGCTTACATCGTTTATAAGAGGAGTTCAGAAGGGCGCGCCGATTGACAGCTACGTAACCCCTGAGGCATGGGATATGCCGGGCTATGAAAGTCAGGTAATAATGGCGGCAGGCGCTTCCATTGAGTTCTCGGCAGATGCCCCGATAAGAGAGCCATATGCAGGCTGGCTTCAGGGTGGAATAACCTATCCCACCGGAAAAATGGGCGTTCTGATAGCCGTTCAAAACATGATTGATGAAGGAATACTTAAGCTATAAATAATTTTTGAAAGGATGAGCAACATGGCGGAAAAATATTCAGTTTCGATGAAAAAGCTTATAGACGAGCTAAAATTAAAGGTAGTCTATACCCCGCGTGAACCGGAAAATATAATGATATCCAATAATGATATCAACCGTCCGGGATTGCAGCTGACCGGATTTTACGCTTATTTCAACGTTGAAAAAATTCAGATATGCGGGAACGCAGAGTTTGCATATTTGCAGGGTCTTTCCGATGAGGCAAGAAAGGAAGCTATATTCACTCTGTTTTCATATAGATTCCCTGCGCTGATCATCACAAGGGATCATCAGGCTTTTCCCGATATGATAGAGGCTGCAAAAAAATACGAGATACCGATTCTTGCAACTTCTCTTGACACCTCTGAGCTTATGGCGCAGAGCATAGCCTTCCTGAATCTAAACTTAGCTCAGAGAATTACCCGCCATGGCGTTCTTATTGAGATTTACGGCGAGGGCGTTCTGATAGTTGGCGAAAGCGGAGTAGGTAAGTCTGAAACTGCAATAGAGCTTGTAAAGCGCGGACACCGCCTTGTCGCTGACGATGCTGTTGAAATCAAGAAGGTTTCGGCTATTTCCCTTGTCGGTTCTTCTCCCGATAACATCCGCCACTTTATAGAACTTCGCGGCATAGGCATAGTCAACGCAAGAAGACTTTTCGGTATGGGCGCTGTTAAGATGACCGAAAAAATCGACCTTGTTGTTAAGCTGGAACCCTGGGACCCCGACAGGGTCTACGACAGAATGGGCGTTGACAATGAATATACATCGATTCTCGGCGTAAACGTCCCCAGCATGACGATTCCTGTTAAGCCGGGACGAAATTTAGCTGTCATCTTAGAGGTTGCGGCGATGAACAACCGCCAGAAGAAGATGGGCTATAACGCTGCGCAGGAGCTTCTTTCTAAGCTCGGTCTTGAAATGGAAGGCAGCGAGAAGTTCCAGAACTGGACAGATTTCTGATTAAAGGAGTGCAGCGCCTTGTTTATAGAAGCAGATCTTCACACCCACACAGTGGCATCGACCCATGCTTATTCGACAATAACCGAAAACTGCCGTGCGGCGGCTGATAAGGGACTTAAAGCAATCGCAATGACCGATCACTACCTTGACATGCCGGACGCTCCGCACATCTGGCACTTCAACAATTTAAGGGTACTTCCCAGAACCATTTTTGGGGTAGCCGTTCTTAAAGGCGCGGAGGTTAATATAATAAATTATGACGGTGAGCTGGATATCTCCGAAAGCGATATATCCAAGCTTGAATGGGTAGTAGCATCATATCATAAATACATGTTCAAGGAGCTTTCGACCGACCCGAAGGTCGTCACAGATGGCTATTTGAAGCTATGCCATAACCCATATGTGGACGTTATAGGACATCCCACCACTGACTACTTTCCGTTTGAGTATGAGCGAGCGATTAAGGCATTTAAGGAATACGACAAGCTCGTTGAGGTGAACGAAAGCTCGATAAAGCTTAAAAAAGGCTCGGCAAAAAACGTTGTTCCGATTCTTGAAATGTGCAAGAAGTATGAAGTTCCGATAGTGGTAAATACCGACGCACACTTCTGGAACGCAATAGGTGAGGCTCCTGTTTCGGAACAGATTTTACGGGATATCGATTTTCCACGAAGACTGGTTGCCAACGCCGACTGGGAATACATAAGGGCAAGAATAAATAAAAAGCGTCCCGAATTAAAGCTTTGAAAGGTTTTGCTATGACTTATTCCGAGAAACTTATTGATTTTGAAAAAACTGCGCAGAGCTTAGACGTAAGAACGAAACGAAACGAGCCTATGAGTGCTCATACAACCTTTAAGGTCGGCGGGGGCTGTGATATTATGGCTTTTCCGAACAGTATAGAATCTGTGCGAAGGCTTATACTGTGTGCAAATGCCTCGGGGCTTGATTATTATATTCTCGGCAACGGCTCGAACGTTCTGTTTTCAGATAATGGCTTCCGTGGAGCTATAATTACGCTCGGTCCGGACTTCTCTGATATCACTGTTGAAGGCGATATCATTACCGCATCTGCGGGGACAGCGCTTAAAAAGGTCTGCCTGAAGGCCTTGGAATCAGGACTTACCGGGCTTGAATTTGCATACGGCATCCCCGGAACGGTCGGCGGGGCGATATATATGAATGCCGGCGCTTACGGCGGCGAGATGAAGGGTGTTGTTGTCAAGGTCACCTGCGTCAATAGGCGCGGCGAAATTGTGACGCACTGCGCTGATGAGCTTAACCTTGCATATCGTTCGAGCAGATTCACGAATTCGGATGAGGTTATACTGTCGGCGGATTTCAAGCTTCAAAGCGGAGATCCATCATTGATAAAAGCCAGGATGGATGAGCTTATGGAAAGAAGGAAATCCCGCCAGCCGCTGGAATATCCAAGCGCAGGCTCAACATTTAAACGTCCGGAGGGGACGTTTGCGGGTCTTGTTATAGAGCAGAGCGGTCTGAAGGGCTACACTGTGGGCGGGGCGCAAATCTCAGAAAAGCATGCGAATTTCGTAATAAATAAAGGCGGTGCAACCGCTGACGACATAATCAGACTTATATCAGACGTTAAAAAAACAGTAAAGGAAAAAACAGGCTTTGAGCTTGAATGCGAAATAAGAATAATCGGCAATTGATGCCTGTATTCTTTCACATTCATGGTATAGCAAACCGCTATTTGCATGAAAGGCGTGGTTTAAGTTATGAAAATAGTTATTATAACGGGGCTTTCCGGCGCAGGAAAATCAAACGCGCTGAGGTATTTTGAAGACTGCGGCTACTATTGCATAGACAATATGCCGCCGGAGCTTTTGCAGAGCGTTGCACAGTTTATTGTCAACGCCGATAAGGTAGTAAGCAAAATTGCTGTTGCTATAGATATCCGTTCCGGCGAGCTGTATTCAAAGCTGAGCCAGAGCGTTATGTCGCTTCGCGCTTCTGAAGCAGATGTAAGAGTAATTTTTATTGATGCCGATGATGACGCCCTTGTAAAGCGCTATAAGGAGACAAGAAGACGGCATCCTTTGGATGAGGAAGCTTCGGGAAGTCTGTATAAGGCTATAGAGCTGGAGCGTCGTGCAACACTCGGCGCTAAGGAGATAGCCGACTATTACATAGACACAACCCACACCTCTACCTCGGATTTCAGGCAAAGGCTTACCGAGCTTTTCCATGATGAAGACGGTGAAATGATAATAAACGTCATTTCATTCGGGTTCAAATACGGCGTTCCCAAGGACGCAGACCTTGTTTTCGACGTAAGATGCCTGCCGAATCCTTTCTATGTGCCGGAACTCAAAAATAAAACAGGTCTTGACGACGATGTATATAACTATGTAATGAACTGCAACGAAGCAAATGAAGTATTCGCAAAGCTTTCAGACCTTATTGAGTATCTTCTTCCGCTGTATGTTAAAGAGGGCAAAACAAGGCTTGTTATAGCATTTGGCTGCACGGGCGGAAAGCATCGCTCAGTAAGCTTTGCAAGAAGAATGTCCGAGCTTTTGGAAAGCAAAGGAGCGAATATTAGGGTTGAACATCGCCATATTAATCTATAAAAGTTGAAATGAAAATTAAAACTACACAAACATCAAAACAAAATGAAAATTAAAGCTACACAGACTTTTTCATATAAAGTAAAATCAGAATCGCGTGAGAGCATAACCGGGCGAAAGAAGTCTGATGCCTGTCTGATGGGATATCTGCTTGTATCGGAAGCTGACGCATCGGATGGAATAAGATTCGTCACCGACAGCGATATCTGTTCTGAATTGTTCTCTCGCCTTGTCAGCCATGCAGCTGAAAATGAAGACGCTGCCGAGAAAACAGTTGTCCGTTCAAGAGGGCGCGCACCTCAGTATGCTATAACCATCGGAAATCATCGGGATATTTATAAGATATCACAAAGACTTGGCTTCAATGCACTTGATAAAAATTCTCTGATGGCTTCAGCGGATAGAATATCCGAAAAGAATTACGGCGCATTTGCGGCAGGTGTAGCCCCGCTCCTCGGCGGAGATGCCGGTGGTGGTGTCCACATGGTCGATGGAGACGGTGAAGGCCGTCTCATGGTTGTCCGTGTTCTGCTGAACCATCTGGGGCAAACCCAGCTTTTTCACATAGTACTCGGACATGGGCATACAGATCAGGCCCTTGCCGTGGGTGGCCATGAAGTTGACGTTCTCCGTGGTGGCAAACT
>CALDFS010000023.1 GCA_937942105.1 uncultured Ruminococcus sp.
TTCGGTGGTCGGCATCTCTTCCCTGTACAGCGCAGTGTAGACGCGGTTGGTTTTGCCGTTGTAGGTTTCGCTTGCGGGTGAAGCGAACACCCAGCCATTATTACTGGTGACCGCGCTATAGCTTTCACTGTTGTTGATGTTCAGATGAGCGGCAATCCATGTCAAAGACTCGTTGATATTGCCCCTTGATGCAAACGAGGTCATAGTTTCGGCGAGGTAACCGAAGCCCTTTGCAACGATAATTCCATCGTCCTTGGTTCCGGCGTTTGCAAACACGCCTTTTTCGGTTACTTTAACCTTGACCTTTTCGGGGTTGACGTTATAGCCGGCGGGCGGCTTGATTTCCATAAGGACGTATTCGCCCTCGCAGAGCCTTACAAAGTGACCGGTTCCGCCATTGGCGCTGGCTGTGATACAATCGATAGGATTTTCACCGCCCGTATGAGCGGAATGAGTATAGCCTACAAAGCTCTTAGTGGTATCGTCGGTTCGTGGGACGGGGTTGATGTATTGCGTGCCACCATTAACACCTATTCTTACCTGCCCTATGTAAGGTTTATCAACCATACCGTTGACTTCATACCTACCATCATTCGGATTACAGTCAATTTCATAGTCATATGTCGCCGTTAAATAACCTTTGCTGTCATATTCATCCGCCTTGCCCTTGTATACAGTCTGATTTGCGACTGTTGGGGTCTGTAGGTCGTAATATCTTCCATTCTCGCCGACTAAGCAGGTTATGGTTTCGCCGCTTTGCGTAGTAATCTCCACCGCATTATACAGTGCGAAATAGGCGTCATCAAGAAGGTTGCCGTTTGCATTGGTCTTCTGGAAGTAGAGGTTATTTGTGAAGTTGGGGGCTTCGATTGTCGTAGCCCAGTGAATCTTAAACTGGTCTTCAGAGCTAGGTGAGACATCATGCGAGTTAATGCGCATTATTCCATCAAGATTCGGAGTATTATTATCATCATACGGAACAAAGTAATAGGAAACTATGTATTCAAGGTTATTTAAATCATCCTGCATGAGCTGATGATTATCTCTTGTGTTATACATATAAGTATAATACCTTGTGAGCTGACCTGGAAGGTTTGAAACAGAGGTCGAGCAGAAGCGACCGGTTATATTCGGCTCGAACTTATAAACGCCCTTGTTCTCGCTGATAAGCTGCTTAACGATATCTGCGGCAATTTTTCCGTCAGTAGGCTTTACAACCGTGTAACCGGTAAGGTCATCGCCATATACGGGGCTCCAATCCTTAAGCGTAATCTGACTAACTTCTGAAATGCCTGGATTAGCGCCATTTCGCTTCAGGACTACTGCGTATAGGTCGCCGTTGAAGGTGAAGTCTCCACTATTACTAATAGAATAATAATTAACATTGCCTACTGTTACGCCTGCACTCTCGCCCGCCTCTACAAGATTCTGCGGCGCTATAACGTTTGCGTCGGCGTTTGCTATGACTCCGCTTTCAAACGAATTGTCGCACCGGACAAACAGCTCCTTGCCGCCGCCAACCGAGCCCTCAAAGAATAGATGCGCTTCCTGCGGGATAGGAGATGAAGTCTCGCGCATTACGAAGTAGTTACTGCCCAACAATTCATTGATTTTTCTAAGAGACAAAATGTTGGTCTGGGTTTTGCCGCTTTCATTATCTGTTACAGTCTCTGTGAACCGGAATACGCCGTTTTCATCGGTTTTCACGTGGAGCGCAGGAATTGGAGCACTGGATTTCAGCGAATAATCTTCATTTGCCGGATAGAAATCAAACTCTGCGCCCGGAACGCCGTTGCCATACTGGTCCACCTTTACAAGCTCGTTGGATTCAACCTCAATTATATCGTCGATTATTACATCGATATCGAAGCCGTGGATAACATTATCATAGTCAAATGCCGAAGGGCAGACGTTATATGTATCGCATATCAGCCTTGTTACGACGTAGTTTGCCTTGTAATATTTGTCATTATATTTATACTTGATAACGCAATACAGCTCAACGGTATCACCGTCATAGAATGCAGTCCAGCCCCAGCCGTAGGTAAGAAATTCAAGCTGACCGTTATCCTGCACCTCTGCGGCGTTATAGGTGATGATTACGCTGTCAACGGTGCTGCCATTGTAGGTGTCATTTTCCACATATCCGCCGTATGGCTTTTGGTTATCACTATAGCCAGATTCATTAGGGGCTCGCATGCCAAATTCAAAACTGTCATAGAGGGTATTGCTCGTGCTGTTGTATCCCCAACTATTGCCGTTCTTAACTCTTTGATATTTCCATGGATTGATATAAGCAGCCACTTCATATGTTGGCCTGAATGTCGCTACTTTGCCCGGTTCTTTCATATATGCTGTATTCCACACGTTGCCATAAAGCTTACCGGTGTTATAAACCTTTGAATACACATCTACAACTCTTATATTCGTAGGACTTATCGTTATATATTCATCACCATTCGGACCGGCATCTTCATTATAAATCTTTATTTTGAAGTTTGCTTCAACCTCGACGTCCAAGTGGCGGTAAGGGTTGATGCTTCCGGTTCGGAATGTCTTTGAAATATCGCCGCCGACCTGAAGTTCTATGCGCATGATATTTATGCCTATATTACCTGTTTGATTTCCCTGCCAATCCTTCTCATACGCATATTCCTGCCATAGGGTTATAACGGTGCTGCCCTCTCTGTTAGCTGTTACACTATAAACCGAGCTTGACCCATTCGCGCCCAAAAAGTCGATATCGGCAATATCAGGGTTGGGAATAACTGCATGGAAATTATCACCGGCGCTATTGGCATTAAAGTCACCGTCGCCGACTTGAATCAGCAGCTTTTCACCCGGATTGGCATAAAGCTTTAAAACCTTTGAATTGCTCGTATTTGCAGCATTAGGAAGGTCTAAATAGGTATACTGATTATTTGGATATTGAGTGAAATATGTTCCCAGTTCATACTTATGAGCAAACTCACTTTCATCATATTTCAGCTGTTTCGGCACATAAAGCTGAAAGTGGGTGCGGGAATCTGCGGCGGCAGCTGTGTCATCAGCATAAGACACGTATTTAAACTTGTTATCAGTGCTGTCAAAAATGAGATAATATTCAGAAGGAGGGTTCCCACCCGTAAGAGAATTAATGAGCACATAATTATCTTTATAGATAAATCTGAATTTACTTTCCCATCTATTGGGAGTTCTTTCGTTAACAACAAGACCAAGCTGTGCAATTGGCAAATAGTTACTTCCCGAGTTTACCCTAAAATCACGGCTGTTGTTGTTATCAGGAAAGGGCTCAAAGTTCCATATCAAAGCCGAATTAGAGCCGCTGGTGGTATTGAAATCGACACTTGTTATTGAATTGCCGTTCAAAATCATAGCTTTGCTTGTAGTAACATTTACAACGGCGGCACTGCCAATGCTGCCCAAATCGGTATAATCCCCGGTATAATGCTCATATCCGCCAAGGGAGGTATTCAGTTCTGCCTCTTCACCGCTTGAAACTATACCGTATCCGACAATTGCGCTGTCAGACTTTTCATAGCTTACCTTTGCCACGCTGTGGGTGGGGATTTCTTCATCATCCCAAGCATAGCCAAAAGGCTCTTCATCCAAAACAACATCTTCTTCAGTCATTTCGGGAATGCCAAACAATGGGTTAGCCGCAGAGTCTTCGGTCGGATATACAGGCGAATCGGCAGCAGGGTCGTTCGAGTATAAGCCTATATCTGCCATATAGTCATCTTCTGATGGCATGAACGCAGCAGCGTCAAATGCCGGGGCATCCCCTAACAGCAGGTCGGTGGGCATGCCTTCAGGCTCGAAGCCTTCCTCTACATATATCTCCTCCGCCGACAAAAGACCAAGCTGTGAGATTATAGAGCTGCCAACGCCTTCGTAAAGCGCAGGGTCATCACCAGAAATGTAATCATTGTCGCCAACATCGCCCTCTATGACCTCTATGCGGTCGCCGATAACATCACAGACTATACCGGTTCTGTCAGGCATGCCGTCGCCGTTTATATCTATAAAGATGATATCGCCGGGGACAGGCTCATAATCGCCCATGGGGTCGTTATAGGTGTGTTCAACAAATCGTCCGAGCGAATCGAGCTGTGCTAACATCTGAAACGCGCCTGAAGCATAGGGTATCTCATCCTCAGAAATTCCGGCATAATGCATACAGAAGGATACGAAGGAGGTATTCCAAGGACCGTATGGGTTGTTATACCATTGACCGTAACGCGAATATCCTCTTCTTATTCCCTGCTGGTCGATTATGAAATTGCGCTTTGATTCGGCATAGTCGAGCTGAGAAAGTGCTATTTCAACCAGATAATCCGAGCGTGTTCCGTCAAATTCCGCATCGGATGGTATAGTGCTCTTCCAATCATCCTCAGTTTCAAGGTCGGCGTTGTAATCAGCATAGCACAATATAGCGTGGATATGCTCTTCATATCCGCACTTGTAAATTATTTCATAGCATTCATCGGTGTGAACGTGCGGCTTCTGACCATCATCTGTGATACCGTCGGGCAGAGCGGAAGCATCATCCTTCGGCAGATTCTCCTGCGGCGCAGACTGCGGCATACACTCAACGGTGTGGTAATGCTCGAACGTCTGAAGCTGACCGCAGATTAATGTTCCCATTTCGTCATAGCATTCGGGGGTGTGAACATGCAAAGCTATCTCCTGCAAGCCGCAGATGAGCTTTCTTTCATCGGTGCGGGCACAGCTTTCATTATGAATATGTACTTCGGTTTCGGGAAGGGTGCATATAAGAAGCTTTTCTTCGGTATAACAATCCGGTGAGTGTGTATGGGTATCATCCTCTGCAAGTGTGCAGGTAAGGGCGGAATGGGTTTCATAG
>CALDFS010000024.1 GCA_937942105.1 uncultured Ruminococcus sp.
TCGGCAATGCTATAGAATTCAGGCAGAAAGCCGAAAATGAGCTTCAATATGATGTATAGGCGGATGATATCGGTCCTTGCGGCCATAGTTATGATATTTGTTTTGACTGTTTCGGCATATGATGAACCGCTGCAGGAACTGCTTGACCCAACGCTTGGCTTATTATCCGAGGAGAGCGAGGAGGTTAAGACGACTCCTTTTGACGACGGTGGCGACTTCTTGATTATATATCCAGATCATCCGAATGCCAAAATAGAAAACGGCGTGGAAATACTTGCGGATATTGCAAGCAGCTTTTCAAAGAATGCCGATTTTACAATTCCGTCAAATGCAGTAAATTATCTTGACAGATACGATTATCTTATTATCTATGCGCTGACGGGCGATGAAACTGAGCTTATCGAAGCTATTAGCGGATATGAAGGTCACATAATGGTAATGGGTTACGACTTTATGAACTCATACCTTAACAGTGAAGGTGAGCGTGGGTTTATTTCTGCGTACGAAGAAAGTGAAAGCGAAGGTGCGGTTCTTTATTATTCCTTTGATGATATGCTGACGTTTGAAAAAAGCGTTGTTATAGATAGGGTACAAAGCTATTCTGTTGGTGAAGATGATTACCATAACGGAAAAATTCTTGTAAGAGACGAGGTAATCCCCTTTTTCTGTCAGATAGAAAGAATAAGATATTGTCCGCTTATAGACTTTTCCGCTCCACTAACCAAGGCTGCTCTTATGCAGGAAATAACAAACTGGCAGTGGCCCTATGAGGACAGCCCGCCGGATTTTACGCAGTATCTTGTTATCGACAATGTATATCCTTTTATGCCATGTGATATGCTTATGGAAAAGGTTCAGGCGTGTATAGATGAAGGAATTCCGTTTGTTCTCTCGGTCATGCCGATATTTTTACATGATGATTATCCGGCTATGCAGCAGTTTTGCGAGGTGCTTAAATATGCTCAGGACCATGGCGGCGCAATTGTTCTTCATGCTCCCATTGAAAACGGCAATATTGAGGATTGGGATGTTTATCGTGCCTTAATAACTCAAACGACTATCTCATATACCGATATAGGGGTTTATCCGTTGGGGCTTGAAGCTCCCAAGAGTTGGATATGGGATGAGGACAGACTTGCGTTTATGCGTCGCTACAGAACCGTTTTTATATATGATGATGATAAAGATAGTGCTTTCGATATAAGCGTCGAGACAAACCTATTATATTTTAATTATCATCAGCTTATTATGCCTATAATTTCGCTTGACAATACTGGATTAAGCTATATAACCAATCATGCAACGGCTATCTATTTTGACAGTCGGAACGATACCGATCTTTTGCTAGATCAGATAGACGCAATGAAGAATTCGGCAGTTCCGCTTCAAAATCTGTGGGAGGTTCAGCAGTCTGTATGGGCGGACAATTTCCATTTGTATCAGGCAAACCGGCAGGTCGAGATTAATTCGGAACGTATGCCGCCTATAGACTATGTCCCACAGGAATATCCGGCGGATTATAATTATAAGAGAAATACTATTGAAAGAATAACCGTAAGCCTTCAATCTGAGAATAAAGGGCTGATTCTGTTTTCCGGTGTAGCTACGTTAGTTTTCCTGTTGATGATTATTTATGCGAGAATTCTTGCGGTAAAACATTTTAAGAGGAAGAGAATTCTGCGCGAAAATAATGATAAGAACAAGCATGATGCCGGTGTTTAACGCAGGAGGTAGAAATGTCGTTTGTTGACGCTTTATCGCTATATGCTATAATAGCCATCTGGTCACTTATGATAATGAATGTTGTACTGTCCTTTGGCGGTTTTATATACTATATGAGAACTGAAAAAACGAACGGTCATATTCCTCTTAAGGAATATCCGATGGTAACGGTTATGGTTCCTGCCCATAACGAGAGTATTGTTATTACCCGAACGGTTCAAGCACTTCTTAATTTCGACTATCCCAAGGATAAGTATGAGATAATAGTCATTAATGATAATTCCAGCGATGATTCAAAAGAAAAGTTAGAGGAACTGCAAAGGCTCAATCCAGACAGAAAGCTGATTGTTATCAGTACAGATACCGTTTCGGGAGGTAAGGGTAAGTCAAACGCTTTAAATATCGGATTTTCGGTATCGAAGGGCAGCGTTATTGCGATATATGATGCTGATAATACTCCAGAGCCGCAGGCGCTGCGAATCCTTGTAGAGCAGCTTATGTCAGATGATAAGTTAGGAGCGGTCATAGGAAAATTCAGGACAAGGAATCGTGATGCTTCGATTCTAAGTCGATTTGTAAATATCGAAACCCTTGCTTATCAGTGTATGAACCAGGCAGGAAGATATTTTTTCTTCAAGCTCTGTACGATTCCTGGAACAAACTATGTTATACGGCGTGAGATAATTACGAAAATCGGGGGATGGGACCCAAACGCGCTTTCGGAAGACACCGAAATCAGCTTCCGTCTTTACAGAATGGGCTACTATATAAAGCAAATGCCGCTTGCGGTGACCTGGGAACAGGAGCCTCATCTATTAAAGGTCTGGTTCCGTCAGAGAACAAGATGGGCTAAAGGCAATATCTATGTTCTATTAAAAAATTTCAAGTATGTTTTCGACCCGAACGCCGGTCCTATGAGGCTTGACGTTATATATTACGCGGTGGTATATATCCTGATGCTTTCGTCGCTGATAATATCAGACAGTATATTCCTGCTCGGAATCTTAGGCTTCGTTCATGTTACTCTTGGTGGCTTTTCGACCTTACTGTGGGGAATGGCAATACTTGTTTTTGTCGCAAATGTTATGATGACGCTTGTCACCGAGAAAAACGAGTTCAGCTTTGAATCGGTTTTGCTTGTTCTGCTTATGCTGTTTACATATTCAAAGCTCTGGGTTTTTGTCGTTGGAAAGGCTATATGGATGACAATTACCGACGCCCTTTTCCATCGAGAGGTGAAATGGGATAAGACCGTAAGATACGAGGAGCAGGCTTCAAAACACGGTTCAAGCGATGAAGAGGAGCTTGCTAAGATGATGCACAGAAGCAAGCATGACAGCAAATCTTAGGATATTGCTTAAACGATGATATATATTGCAAATTGTCACGGGGCAAAATACTTATTACGCTTAACGGAGTAAGTATAAAGGAAAGGGATGTTTTATGATTAAAACTAAAGTAATCAGGGTATTGTGTTCGGCAGTACTTGCCATTTCGCTATTGTTTACACAATCATTTGCTGTCTTTGCAAGTATGGGTTTGACGACTAATCAGCCTCCTACGTCTAATGCCGCGCAGCAAGGTGTAACGCAGCCGCCCGATGCGGATGCAGATGCAGATATAACGCTTACATCTGATGAAGACAAAGCGTCTACAGTCGCAGATGCGGAATCTAATGACCCATCCTCCGATTCAAAACCTTCTACAGAGCCTACAAAAGAGGAAGCTCTTAATCAAATCATGAACACCAACCCGGAGGACGCCGATATCCCTGTAGTCGATCCCCCGAAAATACCAAAAGCAAGCCATTATAAGCAGTATCCTTTTCCGAATGAAATGATTATGAGCGGAATATTTGAGAATCAGAGCATATTCTTTAAGGTCCCGAACTATTGGGAAACAGAATATGCTTATGCCCGTATTGAATTCACTTTAAGTCAGCTTATAAGAGAGGACGTTCCGGCGTCCCTGACATTTATGATAAACAATATTCCTATATATAGTTGTCGGATGAACTACGACTACGGTCGAACTCAAACGATTTATGTAACTATACCCATTGAACTTTTGAACGAGGGATATAACAGCTTCGACCTCACCGGATATGTTCGTCTTTTTGACGATGAGGGATGTATCGACGACCTGTCTGGAGCGAATTGGGTAAACATTAGTCAGGATTCCTTCATTGAAGTCGGATATGAGCTTCTGCCTCATAATAAAAGGATCTATTATTATCCATATCCGTTTATGTCATCCGTAGAGGAGGATGGTTCGACAACTCAGGTTGTTGTGTCAGATGCTATGGCTGAAAGCGAACTGTCTGCCGCTCTGCTTCTAAGAGCAGACCTTGCTTCGGAGACCTCTACATCCGACAATATTACACTTACAACAATGTCGCAAATGCGTCACAGACATGTCAATGTCAATACGGTCATGGTGTCAGAGCTTGATAATCTCCCCGGAGAATTCAGAGCATACCTCACTAAGGAAGAGCTCGAAAGTGAAAGGATGTCTTCGGCTGCGCTTGTCAAGTTTGTAATGTATAAATACACTGATGAAGATGACGAGGACCATTATAGCCCGCTGCTTATAGTTACATCCAAAAACGGTGACTGCCTGATGGAAGCTGCAATGATGCTTGTTGACACCACTCGTTCCACCCAGGAGCCGGGTTCAACCGCTTGGGTTCTTGCCAATGCAAGTCAGAAGATAAAGGAAAATTCAGTCCGCAGCGAGCTTACCGCAGGAAGGTATACAATAGATGGTCTTGTTGGAAGCGGCATTAATTATGTTGGTCCATTCCATCAAGTTTACACAGTTTATCTTCCTTTCTCAGGAGGATATGTCCTTAATAACTCGAGCAAGATTTCTCTTACGTTCAGATACAGTGAAAACCTCGATTTTGACCGTTCACTGATAACCGTTTACTGGGGAACGGTTCCGGTTGCCAGCAAGAAGCTCACCAGAGAAAACGCGTCCGGAGACGAGCTTTCTTTTGTAATGCCGGCTGACGTCATCGGAACCACTGCGCAGAGTCTTGTTATAGCCTTTGATTTAGAGCTTCCCGAGTTGTTCTGCACTCCGCGTATGGACGAAATGCCATGGGCATATATTACCGGAGATTCTTCTCTTTATCTGCCTCTCGGAGTTAATTCAAGACTTTCGTTTAATCTTAGACCCTTCCCGTTTGAAGAATCATCAATGTATAATAACCTAACCATGGTTGTGCCGGATTCGCCGAGTACTGTAGAGCTTGACCTTATGGGACATATCGCGTCGATTTACGGCGAAAGCATAACGTCATATGGCGAAATAAGGGTAGTAAGAGATAGCACATTTATGGCTTCCGATGATAAAGCAAAGGACTGCAACGTAATAGTTATCGGAAACTACAACGACTCATCTCTCATCCGATCTCTTAATGACAGGCTTGCATTTAAGTACAACGAAGACGGAACCGAGTTTATCGGCAACGACAAGCTGGTGTTATCCGAAAACTACTGCGACCGGATTGGTTCTATGCAGATGTTCCATTCAGAGTACGCTGCAGGACGAGCGATTTTGGTTGTAGGCGGAATCAACGATACAACGCTAGGGTACATAAGAGATTTCATGACTTCGGATGAAAATGTTTGGAAGATTTCCGGCGATACTGTTCTTATAGACAGCGAGGGTGAAATAAGACCGTATGTATTCCTTGAAGACACCGGCAGGGGAGATAAGCCTGGCTTAAAGGATTTCTTCATGGCTAATAAGGATTCAATTATATTTACGATTACAGCGACTTCTGCTATGCTCATGCTTCTTTTGGGCTGTATATTTATTCTGCTTAGAATATACGGCAGAAGCAGGGAAAACAAGAAAAAGTGAAAAGGTGAAAAGAATCCATGAAAAAAGTAATGCTTGTTTTCGGTACCCGTCCCGAAGCGATAAAAATGTGCCCGATTGTAAAAGTGCTCAAGAGCAACTCCTATTTTGATACAGTTGTCTGCGTAAGCGGGCAGCATAGAGAAATGCTTGCACAGGTTATTGATTGCTTTAACGTTCGACCGGACTATAACCTTGATATTATGAAGTCGGGGCAGACGCTTTTTGAAATCACCGAGAAGATACTTGTCGGCATGAGAGCAGTGTATGAAAAAGAAAAGCCGGATATTGTTCTTGTTCATGGAGATACTTCTACAGCATTTGCGGCTGCTTTGGCTGCGTTCTATTTGAATATTCCTGTCGGTCATGTTGAAGCCGGTCTTAGGACATATAATATTCAGGCTCCATACCCGGAAGAATTCAACCGTCAGGCAATAGGCTCAATAGCATCCCTGCACTTTGCACCGACAGAGCGGGCGAAAAGAAATCTTTTAGATG
>CALDFS010000025.1 GCA_937942105.1 uncultured Ruminococcus sp.
ATATAGTTGTTCGCGGAAAACGCTCAGATCTGAACTTTAATAGCTTTGAGGCCTTCTTCCGAAAGCACTCCCACCTGGATTTCACCGCCCTGACTGATTCAGAAGATCTGGACGAATATCTGGACAGCATTCAGAACACCCCTTATTATGGCCCGTTAAAGGACTTAAAGGATCAGGAGCAGCTTTGCGTTGACAAGTACACCAAGTACTCAAACGACGCTTGCTCGCAGGAGCTTAAGGATCTGTTCTGCAGCATTGCAAAGGTGGAGCAGAACCATTACAACACCATCAGCGCAATGCTTAACGGCACAGTTCCCTCTGTTCCTTCCGGTCCGTTAAAGAACGAGAACAACGGTTGGTGCAAAAAGATCCAGTATGCCGACCAGCAGTCTGCCGATATCGATAAGTTCCTTGCAAGCGATATGCTTTCGACCGAAAAGCACGTTTCCTCGCTCTATGATGTAAGCGTGTTCGAGTTCGGCGACCCCAACGCAAGAAAGGTCTTAAATCACATCCAGGCGGAGGAACAGCAGCACGGCGAACAGCTTTACACCTTCCTTGCCTGCAACGGCTTCTATCAGGGAAAATAATAATATTTGACTGACACTCCAATCTGAAAATTCAGCCTGTTGCCGCTCTTTTAGGGCGGCGATGGGCTGAATTCTTATTAGAATTTATGGTAAAGCACTTTTATTTTCTCAAAAAGAATTGATATTGTCGAAATATTATGATATAATTAATCAGTATTGTATGCACAATTAAAGAAAGGGATGAGGCTTAAATGAAAACCAGAACCTTCAAGGGCGGCGTTCACCCTTATGACGGCAAGGAGCTTTCCTGCGATTCGCCTATAACCAGGCTTTCGCCCAAGGGCGAGCTTACATATCTTATGAGCCAGCATATAGGCGCGCCAGCAAAGCCGATTGTAAAGCCGGGGGACAGGGTGCTTGTCGGTCAGACGATTGCAGAGGCGGGGGGATTTGTCTCTGCGGATATCTGTGCTTCTGTTTCGGGAACAGTTAAAAAGGTAGCTCCGGTAATAACCGGCAGCGGCGACGAGGTTATGGCGATTATCGTCGAAAACGACAATGAGTATGAAGCGGTCGAAGGGTTGGGCGAAGCCCGGGATTATGAAAAGCTCACTAAGGATGAAATAAGGCAGGCTGTTAAGCACGCCGGACTTGTAGGAATGGGCGGCGCAGGCTTTCCAACAAGCGTTAAGCTCGCAGTTAAGGACGATTCAAAGATTGATTACGTAATAGTAAATGGCGCCGAGTGCGAACCTTATATCACCTGCGACTATCGCCTGATGATAGAGCAGACCGAAAAGGCGGTTTTAGGTCTTAAAATACTTTTGCGGCTTTTCGAGAATGCAAAGGGCGTTTTTGCAATAGAATCAAATAAGCCGCTTGGAATTCAGAAGCTTTCCGAAGCTGTGGCGGGAAGCGAGCGGATGTATGTTCAGCCGCTTAAAAAGAAATACCCGCAGGGCGGCGAAAGAGTTATCATAAGCGCCGTAACCGGCAGGAAGATAAATTCGGGCAAGCTTCCGGCGGACGCGGGATGCGTTGTTATAAACTACGCAACCCTGCTTGCTGTTGCCGACGCCGTTGCTTATAATACCCCGCTGATTTCAAGAGTTGTCACCGTTACGGGTGATGATATCGTTCACCCATCCAACTTTGAGGTACCGCTTGGAATTTGTGCCAACGAGCTTGTTGAGGCGGCGGGTGGATTTACGCAGGAGCCTGAAAAGGTTATATTCGGCGGACCTATGATGGGCGGCTCGGTATCCGGGCTTGATCAGCCGGTCACCAAAACCACATCCTGCATACTCTGCCTTGCTCATGACGATGTTGCAAGCATGGAGCCGAGCGCATGCATAAGATGCGGCAAGTGCCTGGAGGTCTGCCCCGAAAGGCTTATGCCTGCAAAGCTTAAAAACTCCGCCGACAATTATAAGTACGACGTGTTTGAAAAGCTTGGCGGTCTTGAATGCATAGGCTGCGGCTGCTGCACATATATCTGCCCCGCAAGAAGAAGGCTTTCACAGTCGATATCCGTCGCGAAGCGGCATGTTTTGACCGAAAAGAAAAAAGCGGCGGCGAAGAAATAACCGTATGGGTAAAGAAAGGAAAGAAAAGATAATTTATGTCAAAGCTTTATAACGTTTCACTTTCGCCCCATATAAGAGCGAAGGAAACAACATCAAGTATAATGCTTGATGTTATCATTGCGCTTATCCCGGCTATTGCCATGGGCATATACAATTTCGGCTGGCGGGCGCTGTTTATAACCGCATTGTGCATAGCCTCATGCGTGGGAAGCGAATACATATATGAGAGATTATTAAAGCAAAAGGTAACTATAGGCGATTTGAGCGCTGTCGTCACCGGTATGATTTTGGCGCTCAACCTTTATTCCACCGCTCCTTGGTGGATGCCGATTTTAGGCGGAGCGTTTGCCATCATCGTGGTCAAATGTCTTTTTGGGGGATTGGGTCAGAACTTCATGAACCCCGCCCTTGCCGCAAGGTGCTTCCTCTTGATATCCTTCCCGACGATAATGACAGCCTACCCCGCAATAGACGGCATTTCGGGTGCTACTCCCTTGGCGATACTGCGCGAAGGCGGAAGCGTTCCCTTAACCACACTTTTCTTAGGGACCCATTCGGGAACCATCGGCGAGACGAGCGCGCTTGCTATACTCATCGGCGCGGCTTATCTTTTGATAAAAAGGG
>CALDFS010000026.1 GCA_937942105.1 uncultured Ruminococcus sp.
CAAACCTTGCAAGATTTGACGGCGTTAAGTACGGCTACAGATGCGCAAATCCTGAAAATCTTCTTGATATGTACGAAAGAACCAGAAGTGAGGGCTTTGGACGTGAGGTTAAGAGAAGAATAATTTTAGGAACCTTCGTTCTGAGCTCGGGATATTTTGATGCTTACTACAAAAAAGCAAAGCTGTTGCAGAACAGAATAAAAGCTGAGTTCGATTCCGCCTTTAATGATGTTGACGTTATCATTACTCCCACTTCTCCTTATGAAGCTTTCAAATTCGGTGATAAGGTTAACGACCCATTGGCTATGTATTCAGCGGATATCTGCACCGTAACCGTAAATATTGCAGGTCTTCCTGCCGTAAGCGTTCCCTGCGGATATTCAAAGACAGGGCTTCCATACGGTATGCAGATCATAGGCAGAAGATTCGACGAGCCGACTGTTCTCAATACGGCATATGCTCATGAAATCTGCTTCGGCGGCTTTAAAGCGCCTGTGCTTTGATTGGGGGAGGGGATAGCTATGATAAAAGGATATGAGGTTGTCGTAGGCTTGGAGGTTCACGCCGAGCTAAACACTGCGACCAAGATATATTGCAGCTGCAAGAATTCCTTCGGCTTGGAGGTTAACACTCAGGTATGCCCGATATGCATGGGTATGCCGGGAACCTTACCAACTCTGAATGAAAAGGTAGTTGAGTACGCCATAAAGATGGGCCATGCCCTCAACTGCGGAATAAACAGAATCTGCAAGCAGGACAGAAAGAATTATTTCTACCCAGACCTTCCGAAGTCCTACCAGATATCTCAGGCGGATATTCCGCTCTGCCACGACGGTTATCTGGATGTTATTGTTAACGGCGAGGTTAAAAGGATAGGAATTGAAAGAATACACATCGAGGAGGACGCCGGAAAGCTTCTTCATTCTGATAAGTTTGATGGCTCATTGGTAGATTTCAACCGTTGCGGAGTTCCGCTGATTGAAATAGTTTCAAGACCTGATATGCGCGGTTCTGAAGAAGCTAAGGCTTACCTTGAAACCATTAAATCTATACTTAAATATATAGATATATCTGACTGCAAAATGCAGGAAGGCTCCATCCGCTGTGACGTCAATGTTTCAGTCCATAAGCCCGGTGAGCCATTCGGCACCCGCTGTGAGATGAAGAACGTAAACAGCTTCTCAGCGGTTGTAAGAGGTATCGATTACGAAGCCAACAGGCAGATAGAAGTGCTTGAAGCCGGTGGAAAGATAACTCAGGAAACCCGCCGCTGGGACGATGCCAAGGGCGAAAGCATTCCGATGCGCTCTAAGGAGGATGCTCAGGATTACAGATATTTCCCCGAGCCTGACCTGCTTACAATCGTTGTTCCCGAGGAAAAGGTGCAGTATTTAAAAGATACCCTGCCTGAGCTTCCGAACGCAAGAATAATGCGCTACATCAACGATTACAGCCTTTCCCATGCAGACGCTTCGATGATAGTTGATGTTGTTGAGAAGGCTAAATTCTTTGATGAGTGCCTGAAGCTCGGCTGCAAGTCTCCCAAAATGGCGGCAAACTGGATTCTTGGCGAGATATCCAAGCTTATGAATATGGGAAAAACAATCGAGGAAATCAACGTCACCCCTGAGAAGATTGTTAAGATAATCAACTATATTTCGGACGGAAAAATTTCAAATGCTTCCGGCAAGGTTATATTCGACGCTATTGTTGAAAGCGGCGCTGATGTCGATAAGGTCATTGAGGAAAAATCCTTGGCACAGGTATCGGATACCTCTGCTTTAGAGGAGCTTGCAAAGAAGGTTCTTGCCGAAAATGAAAAGTCTGTAAGCGATTACAAAAACGGAAAGACAAACGCGCTCGGCTACCTTGTAGGACAGTGCATGAAGGCTTCAAGGGGCAAGGCAAACCCGGGAGCCATGAAGGAAATCATTTTAAAGTATATTGGATAAATCAAAAGCGTGTAGGTTTAAATGCCTGCACGCTTGCTTTTTTGATAACGGTATGTAAAGGATATGGCGCTCATGCCGATTACGCATATAAGCGGAGCAACACTTCCTGACTGTGAAATTACAGCGCTTGTTTTCACTGATGAGGCCGGAAGATATTTCTGAATAAGATAATAGAATTTGCCTGCAAAGTCTGCGGTAAGAGCAAGCCTTATCGGCATGGCAAGATAGAATCTTTTGAAGCTGAATGCAGTTCCGGCAAGGCTTCGTATCTGCATATGCACGCAGATCCCGCCGAAAGCCAGCAGAACGGTTACAGAAACAAAATCGGCAATCCCTGTGCATTTTAAAAATGATGCGTTTGATATTTCGAGTATCGAATTAAGTATATGCATATCGCTTGTTGCCGGAAAAACGGCGTTTATTATTGCAATTATAGCTGAGAAAAAAACTATCGCCGAGCAGACTGAAAGCATAGCATATGATGATGAGACGACTGAGGATGTTATATTGTCTGTAAATGAGCGCGCTGACATATCAGTCTGCCCGCTTCTGCGGCTGAAGTTTCCTGCATGGAATAACAGCAGGCAAAGATTAGCAAGGAATACTGCTCCTACAGACGCTAACCCCAAAATCCTGCTTTTAAACACCGAAGCGCTGATGATTCCAAGGCAGAATGCAGGTCCCGAGGCATAGCAAAAGCTGATGGCTTTTTCAGCCTCTTGGGCTGTCAGCTCCTTTTTGTCTACCATATCCTTTAGTATTTTGGTTCCTATAGGATATCCTCCGATATTTCCAAGGATAAATGCCATCAAAACCGAGGAGTTTATCCTGAAAAACGATAATGCCTTCTTAACCGCTCTTAAGTTCATAACGGCAGACGAAAGAACGCACATAACAAACAGCGAAGGTACTATTGCGAATATACACGACCTTACAGACTCTATAACCGCCGTTTTAACGTCGTCAATGTATATTACTGAAAGGGTCATAAACACACATATTATCGCGCCTTCAACAGCCTCAGACAGTGCCTCGTTGTATTTGGAAAGATTTTTCATATATCCATGTCCTTTATTTTTTCTTAAACAATTCTATGCAGAAAATCATCGCAGTATAATTAGATTGAAGACTTTATATTGAAGGGAAAGCTACATCAATGAATATTAAAGATCTGATATCTGACAAGGTTAAAAAGCTTACATATTATGATTCATACGTTACCGTCTGCGGTGACAGCGAGGTGCTTGTTGAGAATATATCAAACGTATATGAATGTAATGAGATAATGGCAAGGGTCAAGGCCGGAAGAAAAGAAATAGTAATCTGGGGCAGCGGATTAAAGATGAAAAACTATGTGAACAGCTCCTGCATTGTCAAGGGAAGGATCACATCTGTAGAAATAATCTCTGGAGGGGCTGTTAAGGAATGAATTACTATAGCGCGATAGGCACGTTTGAAGCAAGAATAGACGGCTTTGATTCGGCAAAGGTGATAGGTGAAATCTCAAAAATTCCGGAGGTTATTTCACTCAGCACCGAAGGTGAAACGGTTTTTGTCACACTTCCGTTCAAATACAGAAAAAGGCTGGAAGGAATCTGCAACTCCTGCGGAAGCTTGCTTACTATAGAACGTGAAAAAGGGGCAATATACTTCATTTCAAAATACATCCGGCGCTTCGGGATTTTTGTCGGGGTTTTATTCTGCATTGCTGTTTCTTTGTTTCTTTCAAATATAGTTCTGGATGTGCGTATAGTTGGTGCAAACAGCGAAGCAGTGGAAAGCTCTGTGAAGGAAATTCTTTCACAGGAGGGGATAAAAGCCGGCGGATATATTCCTTCCATTAACTTCCTGTCAGCCCAGACAAGGCTGTTTGAGATATCTCCTGATGTTTCGTGGGTTTCTATAGGTCATAGCGGTTCTGTGGTGACTGTCAACATAAGTATGCCATCAAACAAGGTAAATTCCAAGGAGGGCAGGATTCCCTGCAATATAGTAGCCTCACACGATGGAAGAATCGTCAGTGCAGACGTTCTTGTAGGGGAGTTTACCTCGCTTATAGGCAGCGGAGTTAAGAAGGGGGATATCCTTGTAAGCGGAATTGTTGATAATCCCAACGGCAATGCCTATTACAGACATTCAATAGCAAAGGTCATAGCCGAATATGAAGAGACAGTAACATTCGAGCAGAAGCTTTACGACAGGGTAGAAGCAGAGGGCGAGACTGTCTATAAAAAAAGTTTTAGCTTTTTTGAATACGAGATACCTCTGCCGGGGTTCAAGCAGCCAAGTGAAAATTCAAGAATATCAAGCGATTATACACCTATAATGTTTTTCGGACTTAAGCTGCCAATCGGAATCAGAACATACGGCTATACCGAAATAATCACCAAAAATAAGATTTTCAGCACAGAATCGGCAGAAGCTGAGCTATTAAGAAAGCTTGATATATACGAAAAAAATCTTATTGCAGATAAGGAAATCGTCCAAAAGGATATCAGCTTTGATGCGATAGACGATACCGTAAAACTGACCGCGAAATATCTTTTGAGGGGAGATATAGCATCGGAAAGCCCGATTTTTGTGGATGACAAAGCATAATCGGAGCGATAAACTGTCGTTTTTACCGAATAAACACCAATATTGCCGGCAAAACTATTGAATTCTTTATAAATATCTGATATAATTTATGCTGATAATAATATTATTTCAGAAAGGAATACTTAAAATATATGGCTGAAAAATCTTTGGTTGTAACAAATATGAATCATATACTGAACCTGTTCGGCAGCTTTGATGAAAATATCCGCCTTATTCAGGATGAGCTCAACGTTACGGTTATAACAAGGGGCGCGGATATCAAGATTACCGGCAATCAGCCGGACGTTGAAAAGGCTTATGAGTGCCTTTCATCGCTTTTAAAGATTGCAGAAAACGGCGACGATATAACCCAACAGCAGGTAAGATATGTTCTTTCCATGGCAGGGGAGACTGACCCGGATGAAATAGCAAATCTTTCTGACGGCGGAATATGCGTAACATCTGCTGGGAAAATCATTAAGCCCAAAACATTAGGGCAGAAGAAGTATATCGATCTTATAAGCTCGAATACCATAACCTTCGGCGTAGGTCCTGCCGGAACAGGTAAGACGTTTCTGGCGGTTTCCATGGCAGTAAGGGCGTTCAGAGCGCACGAAATCAATAAAATCATTTTGACCCGCCCAGCAGTTGAAGCCGGCGAAAAGCTGGACGGCAAGACCGCCGAAGAGCTGCTGCGCACCGACTATAAGCAGTTCCACATAGCCGAGCAGAACATCGCCGTGAGCCAGATCACCTGTGACGATTCCGAGCACCTCCTCGCCCGTCAGGACGAATTCCTTGAAGTGATGCAGAAGCTGCGTCAGGACAATGAATACGACATGATTATCCTTATGATAACCGATGTTCTGCTGGAGGGCACCCACATTTTGTATGTGGGCAGCGACGATGTTATCCAGCAGGCCTTCTCCGTCGTTCCGAAGGATAAGCACCTGTTTCTGCCCAAGGTCATGTCCCGAAAGAAGCAGGTCATTCCTATGCTCACAGCCCTTTGGGGATAAAACCGGTTATTTTGAAACGCAAGGGCAGACAAAGTCCGGTGGACTTTGTCTGCCCGGTGGGGGGGGGGAAAAACCGAAAAAACACCCTGTCATCCTGAACCGCGCAGCGG
>CALDFS010000027.1 GCA_937942105.1 uncultured Ruminococcus sp.
GGCTCGCAAACACCGGGTCGTCAAGCTCGATATCCGGGTCCTCCGGCGGGGCGGTAACAGCCGGTCCCGCTATGGATACCGGAATCGTTGAGCCGTCCATCGTTACGGCATTGCCGACAGAAGTGGATGCTGATGTTACCTCAACAATTATATTTCCGTTAGCGCCGGGGTCACCGATGGCGGTAAATTTAAGGGTGGCATAGGTGCCGCTTTTATAGATATCACCCGCAGCGTCGGCACTGATGGTGACAGACCCTGACGATTTTGAAGACATAAGCGTCGGAAAAAGCCCGCCCTCGGTATAGCTCTCGTATTTAAAGGCGTCGGGGTCATACTTGACCCTTATTTTTACGGAGCATATTCCGGGATTGTCCGCTATTGATATCTTCACCTCAAAGCTCTCGCCCTTTTCAACCTTGGTGGGTGCGGATAGTGATGCGCTTCCCGAAGCAAAAACATTTATGCTCAGACTTAGCACCGCCGCTATGGCAAGAATCACAGAAAATAACCTTTTCATTTTATATATGCGTCCTCCAATCGGATTGTTAAGCGGCGCCGCGTTATTTTTGCGTACCGCCTTTATTGCCCTGAACCGTTTAAGCTGTACTCCGCCCAAAAGCATGGCGGCATGCCATGCCCTTCAAGGCTGAACACAACAGCTGTAGAGAATATTATAACATATAGTTGCAGATTTTGCAAGCCCCAACCGTCATATATGAAAAATTGCATAATTTTTATAAGAATTATTGATGAAAACTAATAAAATGTTTTTATATCCATTGACATTTTTAAAAAAATAGTTCATACTGTAGGTATCAATATCAGGCAGTGATACCGTTTACATTTCCATTGAGTATACGGGAGGAGTTACAATGATAGATATAGAATTCATGCAGTTAAACGCCACACATCCCGACGATTTTGTTTACGGAGTAAGAAACAACTTCTGGCTTCTGCTTTTAGTCAAGTCGCCGGCGCTTTTCCATGTCCCCTCGGGGGACGTTGTGATTCAGCCCAACTGCGCTGTGCTATACCCTCCCAAGGCGTTTGCATATTATCAGGCGTACGGTGAGAATTACGTAAACGACTATGTAAGGTTCTACACCGACGAAAGCTTTGTTTACGACGAAAACATACCCTTGGAAACCCCGATACTTCTTAAATCCCCATCGGAGATGGAAAGCCTGTTTGAGCTTTTGTTAATGGAAAACTATTTCAAATTCACATATTCTCAGCAGTCTATTTTGATGATAATGAGAATGATGTTCCTGAAAATAAAGGAATCGCTTGACGACAGCAATATGACCGAGCAGCAGCGCGCGCTTATCGACCTTCGGTATGAAATCCAGCTTCACCCCTACTATCAGTGGACGGTGAGCAGCATGGCGAACAGGCTGCACGTCAGCGCGGGATATTTGCAGAACATCTATAAAAAGCAGTTCGGCGTATCATGCATGCAGGACGTTGTGGACAAGCGCATAGACCTTGCAAAGACGCATCTTATAAACACCGATTTTACCTCGCAGAAGATAGCAAGCATCTGCGGATATCAGAATGTTGAGCATTTCTGCCGCCAGTTCAAGGCGGTAACGGGGATGTCTCCGTTAGCGTTCAGAAAGCAGGCACATGGCGCAGAGCAGGATGCCGAATAGGCATAATGCTCGCAAAGCTGCTGTGCAATGGGCTTTGCTCCTGCATTTTGGGGACATTTCCAAACAGCACTAATTATAAAAAGTCAGGTTCTTCGCCTGACTTTTTCGTTTATGTCGCGCTTTTCGCTTTTTCCTGAACAGGTGCGGCTTTCTTTTCATCCCTCTTAAACAAAAGCTTGAGCACTATCGGTGTGGTTATGGATGATACCAGTATAAGCATTATTACCGCGGTAAAATATCTTTCGTCCAAAAGCCCGACGGTAAGACCCTTCTGGGCTACTATCAGTGCGACCTCGCCGCGGGTCATCATGCCAACGCCGATCTTTAAGGAATCTCCCCAGCTGAACTTAAACGCCTTGGCAACCAGCCCACAGCCGATGATTTTGGTGACAAGTCCCACCAGAACAAAGCAGATTGAGAAGATGACGACGCTTGAATCCACACCCTCGAACTGCGTCTTGATGCCTATGCTTGCAAAGAACAGCGGTCCGAAGAAAATGTATGAGCTTATATCCATCTTTTCGTTTATGTACTTGGAGTCCTTCAGGTTGCAAAGAAGGATTCCCGCAACGTATGCGCCGGTGATATCGGCTATGCCGAAGTATGTCTCTGCAATGTAAGCCATTGCAAGGCATAGGGCAAGGCTGAGTATGGGTATTCTGCGCTGATGCTGATGGTATTTGTCTATATATTTAAACAGGTAGTAGATTCCGATTCCCACCGTTCCGCAGAAAAGCATGAACAGGAATGTGCGCAAAAGCACGCTACCAGGGTTGACGTTGGCATCCTTAAATCCTATAACGAAGGTGAGGACTATTATTCCGATAACATCGTCAATAATGGCAGCGCCGGTTATAAGCGTGCCTATTCTGCCTTCAAGCTTGCCAAGCTCCTTCAGCGTCTCAACCGTTATGCTTACCGATGTGGCAGTTAAGATGACGCCTATGAATACCGCACGGAAAAATCCCTCCGAGCCGATGGAGGAAAAGCCATAGAAGCAGGAATAAAGCAGCGTTCCCCCGCAGAGCGGCACGAATACCCCGACGCAGGCAATCAAAAGCGCCATTGGACCGGACCTTATAAGGTCACGGATGTTGGTGGTAAGACCCGCCATGAACATTAAAAGCACTACTCCTATTTCGGCGGAGGTGGTTACATAATCAGACGGGTAAACAAGCCCCAGAACGCTCGGACCTATTAAAAGACCGGCGACTATTTCACCGACTACCTGCGGAGCACCAAGCTTTTTAGAGATAAGCCCGAAAAGCTTGGCGGCAAAAATTATAATCGCAAGATCACGAAAAATTGTCATATTGATCCCTTTCTTTTATATAATATCAAACTTTCAAAAGCAAAGTTAAAAAAGCATCAGAGTCGCCCACAAGCTCGCCGTCAGACGAATATAACTGCGAAACAATATAACCTACAAAGCAAATACCACTCGCCGAAGGCGAATATCGCTCCACTCTCTGCTCTTTAAAACTCGGTTATATTGCCCATCGGCAGTGATATTCCCCTTACGGGCAGTTATATTATCCTGCGGACAGTTATATTGACTTGCGGCAGTATTCACACGCCAACTGTCCCATATAAGAATCACTCGCCGTCTCAGCGCCTAATATTATACTCCCCTCCCCGCAGTTTTTCAAGAGGTTTTAAGCCGCAAGCTCCGACAAAAAATCCGCCGTAATCCGCTCACATTTTGTATAAATGTTAGATGTCAGGCTTTGCCATACATCCATCTTGAAACAAGACGAAAAATAGTGTATAATATAGCGTGTCAATCGATAAAATTACGGTGCTCGCCGTATCGGAAAGGAAATCATTATGCTTGATAAAGCTTACCTTTCATCCCTGCCATCTTATATAGACCTGCTCCGCGAAACCAAGCTCCCCATATTCATCTACGGCATGGGCGACGGCTGCTTAAAGCTGCTGTCAATACTGCAAAGGTACTCCATCCCCTGCGCAGGAATATTTGCAAGTGACGAATTTGTGCGGGATAAGGCGTTCGAGGGGCACAGAATCCATAAGCTTTCGGAAATCGAGGAAACGGTTCCCGAGTTTATTATTCTTTTAGCCTTCGGCGCGGGATATCCCGAGCTGATGGAGAAAATTGAAGGAATCTCCCGCCGCCATCGCCTTATCATTCCGGATATGCCGGTTGTCGGCGATGGGCTGTTTACAAAAGAGTATATGATAGAGCATTTCAACGAGCTGGATAAGGTATATTCCCTGCTCGCCGACGATATCTCCCGCAGGACGTATCTAAGCATCATCGAATATAAAATAACCGGCGAGCTGAGAGCGCTTAAAGCATCCCAGACCGAACCGGATGAGGTTTACCGCCTTTTAGACCTCGGCAAGGATGAAATCTACGCCGACTTGGGGGCTTACACCGGCGACACCATAGCGCAGTTCCTTGCCCACACCGGCGGCAGCTTTGGCAGAATCATCGCAATAGAGCCTAACCCCCGCAATTTCAGAAAGCTTTCGCAGTCGGTTCAGGGGCTTGAAAATATCGAGCTTATAAACGCTGCGGCAGGGTCGCAGGATGGCAGCATAACCATGCAAAAAGGCGGCGGCAGGATGATAAGAGCAGTCTTGGGTGGGAAAAGCGTTGTGATACCACAGCTCAGGCTGGATTCGGTCCTTGAAGGTTCGCCCTGCACCTACATTAAATACGACGTTGAGGGGGCGGAAGCAGAGGCTATAAAAGGCTCGGAGGAGACGATTCTGCGCTTCAGGCCCAAGCTGAACGTTTCGATATACCACCGCACCGAGGATATATTTTCGCTGCCGCTATATCTTAACTCGCTTCTGCCGGAGAGGAAAATGTATATCCGCCGCTCTCCCTGCTATCCGGCATGGGAGATAAGCGCTATAGTGGTCTGACTGCTGACCATCCCCGCAAGTGCAAATCGGAAATCCTTCAAAGTTTTTTGCAAGCCACAGGAATTTCCTCTTGCAATTTTCAAAATATATGCTATTATATATTCAAGAGAATAATTCGGAGTAGATTCAGCTTCGTCTCTTTAATTCTTATCAAGGAGGATACATATTATGGCTTATAAAATTACAGACGCTTGCGTTTCCTGCGGCGCGTGTGCTGCTCAGTGCCCTGTAGGAGCTATCAAGGAAGGTACAGGCAAGTACGAAATCGATCCTGACCTGTGCATTGACTGCGGCAGCTGCAAGGACACCTGCCCTGTAGATGCTCCCGAGGAAGCATAATAGCTTAAAAAAGAGGTTCGGCAAGCAGAAAATCAGTGCTTGCCGATTTTCTGCTTGCATTTTTCAAAATATGTGCTATTATATATTCAAGAGAATAATTCGGAGCGGGTTCAGCTCCGTCTCTTTAATTCTTATCAAGGAGGATACATAATATGGCTTTCAAGATTACTGACGCATGCGTTAAGTGCGGTGCGTGTGCAGGCGAATGCCCTGTAAGCGCTATCACTGAGGGTGACGATAAGTACGTTATTGATCCCGATACCTGCATCGGCTGCGGCAACTGCGCCGCTGTATGCCCTGTAAGCGCTCCCGAAGAGGAATAATTTTACTCGGCTGTACATCAATTTTAAAAACAATTGCGGGCAGATGAACTGTCCGCGATTGTTTTTTGATTTTTTAATGAAAATTCTATTAAAACACTTGTAATCGTATGCGGAAATATGATACAATACTTTCATGCGACGCGTCGGCGATAAAAACGGTAATGCCGGCAGTGCCAATTTGAAGGAAGTGGAAAATCAATGCCGAAATTAGTGTTTAAGCGCAGGGAAAAGAAGTTCCTTCTTACCACCGAGCAGTTTGAAAACGTCCGGCGCAAAATCATCGACTACGGCATGGTTTACGA
>CALDFS010000028.1 GCA_937942105.1 uncultured Ruminococcus sp.
TAAAAATGCTAAAATTTTCACCCCCTTGTGCAAATTTTTTTAGAAAAATATTTTTAAATTTTTTTGAAAAGCAAAACCGCCCCAGAAAGGTCACTCAAGACCCCCGGGGCGGTTACTCTTTATAGCCTATTCAACTTTTTACTCGTGATGATTTTTGCATAATCCTTGTAGGCAACGTTATGGTCAAGCCGTCCTGAGTACACCCCGGGCAGAATCACGGATGAGCTATACTGCCAAATGCCCAAGATATCATGCTTGTAAAGCTCCTTCCTCCTTGCCTCAGACGTATAGCAAGCCAGCCACACATCAAAGTGCTTCAGCCTGTCCATATCAAGCCTGTTTTTGCACCAGTCCGCCGAAGCGTAAAGCATGGTGTAGTACCCGGCTTTTTCGACTTTTTGCATAAAAGCTAAGGCTATATCTGTACGCTGTGCAGTAGTCAAGGACTTCTGACACTCTGCCTCGATGTCAAAGGCAACCGGGTAGTCAAGTATTTTGTCCTTTATCCACCCAAGGAAGCAGTCAGCCTCCTTTTTTGCCTCCTGTACCGTCTTGGCATAGCTAAAATGATACGCTCCTATATGTAACCCTGCCGCCTTGGCGGCGCTGTAGTGGTTATCAAAGGCGCGGTCTTTTTGGCTGGAATATGAGCCGAATCCCGCCCGGAGCATAACAAATTCGTAGCCCAAGCTTTTAAGCTTTTCAAAATTTACTTTGCTTTTATATGGCTTTGTACTGCTCGCTTGGTACTTTGATATGTCTATGCCTTTAATCTGAATTGCCATCCGTGCCGCCTCCCTTCAAAGCATAAACTGCCGATTCGATAAGCTTATCCACGGCATCTAAATCAACGGTGTAGCCCTTGTCTTTAAGAAACTGTAGTACATATGCTTTCTTTTCATCGCCGCGCCCAGAGCCTTTATATATCTGTTCTGCGGCAGCAACAGCCGCCCCCACCCATGTTTTAATTTCTTCAAGTCTCCCTTTTGAAAGCTTCTGCTTAAGCATGGGTATCAGAACGATGGTTATCAAAGCCGCACATAAGGATATAGCCGCTTCAAGTACCGGGGTCAAATCAATTGTTTTCATATACATCCTCCTTGATGTCATTGTATATTTCTGCTCCGTACTGCTTTCTAAGTTTGATTCTGTTCTCAGCCTTAGCCTTGCTGTAGTAAAAGCCGGTAGCAGTCGCCAGCTCCCCGAAAACCGCTGGGATGAGGTATGCCAGCGGGGATAAGTCCCCGGTCTTCCATACCGCCGCAAAGGTAAAAATAGTTACTGCGGCGGTCAGACCGGCAGCGCAGGTGAATATTATTTTTGAAAACTCCCGCTTCCTGCGCCCGCTCCAGCTGTTTACTTTATTCCTGCCCATGTGCCGACTGATTCAAATGCTTGTCCAGCTTCTCCTTGGCTTTGGTTACGTCGTGGTTAGCACCAAGCTGTATAAGACCATCCAGACAAGCAGATAAGCCGAAGCATATCAAGGAGTTTTCTTTCTGGATTCGTGCTATTTCTTCATCTTGCCGGTTCTGCTTCAGATACCAACGGTAAACGGAAAAAATCAAGCCGAATATTGCGCCGAGAGCTGTGATGATTCCCGCAACAGCTATTATAGTTTCACCTGTTATAAGCATTATGCCGCTTCCTCCCATCCGTAAACTCCGGGTTCCCAAGCATTAGCGTCCGCCGTACTAACCCAGTGCTTTGAATTGTGAGATACCTTATCCCCGATAGCATAAGCGTCAACCGCTCCTATGGGCTGGCTCCACTCCGGATATTCCGTTGTGGGATCTCCTATAGCCTTGAAAAGGCTGACGGCAGTGTCAGGCATCCAATCCGCCTGAGATGTATGCGCTTGCAGACATCTGTAAAGCTTGCCTTCACGTGCGCAGATGTCCCCTACGGAGTAAGAAATGTTTTCTTTCCACTGCGGAAACTGCTCAGCGTGTTCCGCTATTGTAGTGTCGTCAAACTTGCCCTCCTGTGCCATGCTTACAAACATCAGTCCAGCTACATCAGGGGATTTTGCCCTTGCCAGTGCTTTAAGCTTGGTCTCAGTGGTGTAAAACTCCCCGCCGTCAAAAAACCAGTAGCCGGCTACAACATTTTCGGGCACATTCTCAACCTCGACAAGCCTGTGACTGTCGCAAAGATAACCTATGCGTTCGACCGGATAAAAGCTGTCTGTCTCGCTTGAGTATATAGCGTCGGCGTTCACCCGCTCAGCTAAAATGACCACTCCGTTAGCCTGCCGTCTAACATAGCAGGGCTTTTCGCAGATTTCTTTTATAAGATTTTTGCTGTCCAATATTAAGTACATATCTTTCCTCCTATGTTATACGCAGAAGCCAAAGCAAACGCCCTGCTTTGTGCTGACAGTACAATAAGGCTGTCCTGCATCTATCCTTTCAAAATAATAATAATCGCTACTCATTTCATATGACGATCTGAAGTACCATGCAGACTTGCTTCCCGCACCATTTGCAAGGTACTTAACGCGACTTGGGTTGGTTGCAAAATAACTGTACTGCGTTCCTTCTCCGCTTCCTCCAGCGCCTCCAGTTTCAGTGCCAGAGAACAGAAAAAGCTTCATATTAGCGGTTGAAATAGTTGGAGTGGTGCCGGTCGGAATCGTAACCTTTTTCTTTACGTCTTTAATAACGTTTCTGAGCTCTGTAGGCATACCGTTGTAAACGGTGCCGTTAAGGTAGGAATGCATAGAGGTATTATTATATACCGCGGCAGATGTGTTCATAGCCCGCGTATCTTTCATCAGGTTTTTAAGCCCGAAGGTGATGCCCGCCTTTCCACTTCCGTCCGCTAAGTCATCATGCTCAAAGCCAAGTATAACAAGAGTGAGAGTTTCACCGTTTACAGTTATATTCATCTCGTCACCTACTTGCCAGACATCCTTAGCGACATGAGCCTCAGAAGCCATGGAAATCTGATTCCAAGAATTATCCGATAGTTTGTTATCGAAAGGATATACATTGTATTGCTTGACTGTATCCACAACGATGGTTTTGCTTATCGGTGCGCCGCCGATTGTAGTCGTGACCGTGTAAGTCCCATACCCCGGTAAATTAAAGACTGCCGTGCCGTTGCTTGTAGCCGTTAAGGTCGTAGACCCGCTTTTGCAGGTTACAGAACTTCCGCTTGGACAAGTAACAACTATCTGTGGCATAAGCCCAACAGCTCCAAGCTGTGAAGCCGGAACTTTTCCGTCAGCGCCGAGGCTCGCAACACCGTTAGCCGCTCCTCTCTGTGATGTCGTAAGATAGTTACTGTGTGAATGGCTCGTAGGAGCTGCGCCGACATCCGAAGCACCAAGCGTTATGTCAGCGCTCAAAGCTTTTCCGTTTACCTTACGTGTAATCGGTACATATGCAGAAGTGTTGAATTTCTGCGAGCCGACGTTTACTGTACCATATGCCATTTATTAATCACGCCTTTCCTTGTTCTATCCAGTACTCGCAGCTTATAGCTTTTGCAGGAGCTGCGGCAGAGCGTATGCGTATAATTCCTGCCAACGTTTGACTTGTCGGACAAATCCGACAGGAAATAGCCGTATCCATCGAAGCCGGAGCTATAGACACTGAAGCTCTGTCATAAGTAGTCACACCGGCAACTGATATATCGTAATAATACGGATATGTTGCTGTACTATCAGACTTCCATCCAGAGGTTGGCAGGGTAAAGGCAGTTGACTTTGATTTATCAGCCTTAACGCTTTCTATTTCTTCAATCGCATTAGCAGAGGTCTCAGCCAGCTCCGAAACATTTTTCATAGTAAAGTTCTTTGCCGCCGTT
>CALDFS010000029.1 GCA_937942105.1 uncultured Ruminococcus sp.
TCCCTATCTATCAAAAAATACTCCTGCTCAGGACCGCAGGTGGCGATTACCCGCTTGGTGTTATTGCCGAAAAGCTTCAGGATCCGGCAGGCGGGGCGGCTTATAGCCTCCATCGAGCGAAGAAGCGGGGTTTTGGTATCGAGAGCCTCGCCGCTGTAGGAGCAGAAGGCTGTTGGTATGTAAAGGGTATCGTTCTTTATGAAGGCGTATGAGGTCGGGTCCCACGCGGTATATCCCCTTGCCTCAAAGGTAGCACGCAATCCGCCGGAGGGAAAGCTGGAAGCATCCGACTCGCCCTTTATAAGCTCCTTGCCCTTAAATTCAAGGATGGGCAGCCCGCCCTTGGAGCCGGAAAGGAAGCTGTCGTGCTTCTCGGCGGTAACGCCGGTCAGCGGCTGGAACCAGTGGGTGAAGTGGGTAGCGCCGCGGCTGAGCGCCCAATCGCGCATGGCGGCTGCAACCTGATTGGCAATCTTAACGTCAAGCGGGTTGCCCGCCTCGATGGTAGCGTGAAGCTCCTCATAAACCTCGGGGTCGAGCATTTCCTTCATCACATGGTCGTTAAAGACCTCACTGCCGAAAACTTCTGAAATGTTATTGGACATGGATCAAGTATCCTCCTGAAAATGTTTAGGCTTTGCACCGCTGAATCGCGCAGTGAGCCTTTAATATGCACAATACATAGATAGTATAAGATATTTCGGCGGATTTGTCAATTATTATTCGTTAATTTCGGTAATTATGCCGAGGCGAATTGTTTGCGAGCCTGCTCTGCTTTCGGCTGAAGCTATGTGTGTCCTCCTGCCCATTCCAAGCATACAATATAACAGCAGACGAAAGCCTGCAATAACTATTACTACGGAGATTACAATGAACATCAACGATATAGTTTTCAGCAGCCGCCCGGTTGACATACGGCAGCCGTCGGCCTCGGACGCTCCCGCGCTTTGCTGCGAGCAGCCCGAAACGGAGTTCCCAAAGGAAACTCCTGTTGCGATGCTCTACGTTCCGTTCCAACAGTGGCGAAAGGTATACGAGCCAATGGTGGGGTTGGACAGAGGAACGATTTTTGAAGAGCTTGACAAGCCCTTTATAGGGGAGAGAATGTAATGACGAACCGCGAAAGGCTCTTGAAGAGCGTTCAGCAATACTCCTTCGCGGTGCTTGAGGCCTCGCTTTTTTTGGATACCCACCCCGACTGCGCGGACGCTCTGGCATACTACAACAAATACAAAAAGCTCTGGCAGGAGGCAAAGGCGGAGTATGAATCGAAATACGGACCGCTTACTATCGCTTCCGACGCTAACAACGTCCGCTGGCAGTGGTCCCAGGGACCATGGCCATGGGAGCTTGCGGCTAATGAGGGGGCATAATTATGTGGCAATATGAAAAGAAACTGCAATATCCTGTAAAAATAAAGACCCCTAACCCTGCCGCCGCAAAGGTAATAATATCGCAGTTCGGAGGTCCCGACGGCGAGCTGGGCGCGGCTATGAGATATCTTTCCCAGAGATACGTTGCCCCCTGCCCCGAAGTAAAGGCGAT
>CALDFS010000030.1 GCA_937942105.1 uncultured Ruminococcus sp.
TACTACCACAAAAGTAATTGTCTTTCACTGACAACTATCCTAACACACAGGGGAACACGAAGCCCTCATCCTTTACAGACTTCTTTGCCGCTGGGAGTCTACAGGGAAACTGACTGTTGAGGGCGAAGAAGAACCCCAAATGCTGTGGGAGCTGCAATGTGTGCTGGAGAAGGAATTAGAACCGGTGGATGAGGCCATCACAAAAAGACTTGTTTGAAGAATGTTCAAGAACACAACTGCGAGTAAAGGACGATGAAATGATACTTCCAAGAGGAATCGCTGAATTTTGGAATGTGAACACAGCGCCGCTGCCGCTTCTGAAGGAGAAAGCGTTTCGTCAGATGTGCTACTCCATTGCCCTGGAAAATGGCGGGACTGTGACAGAATTGGACACAGATACCTACCCAAGAAACTTCTACTCTGCCAAACTCAGCAGATATGACGATGCTGTTTTTATTTTGCAGAACATCCACTATCCCTATGCCACCTTTGCTCAGCAGGACGGTTTAGGCGGATTTGTTCTGACCAGTCAGCCAGAGTGGTTCCGGTTGCCGACAGGGTCGGTGCATTTCCTGAGCCTTGCCGAGCTGAATCAAGATTGGCACAACTTGTGTAGAGAACTCAGCCCGGAAGAACTGGCGCAGATTCGATATTGGAAACCGCAAACAGTGGGAGAAATCGTATTCAACACCTGGGACTGAGCTATATGGCAGCCATCTGAGAATAACATTCCTTGAGCGACTGGTCTGTTGTGTGATCTGGCTGGTTTTTGCGCTGGGAAATTCTTCGCATAGGCGCCGTTGCTGAAAATATGGATGGAGGGAATCGGCAGGAGGAATTTGAGATGGCCTGTATCTGCCTCTTTGAGAAGAGTTTTAATACAGTGTAAACAAAGAAAAAGCTTGCGATTGAAATGAGATACAACGATTCGAATTGTGCTCAGATTGTTCCATAAGTTCTGGTTAGGGCCAGATTTATGTTCCTCTTGGCCCTATGCAGCTTCCATGCAAGGCTATCCAGACACCGCTCCTGCAGCCGCTGGATGGCCTGGTTCCTGGCCTTCTCCACGCCGGATTCCTTCATGCAGCGGATAATCTTTTCAAATGCCGAAAGGTTCTGAAGCGGATCGCCGTCCAGCTCAACATAGCTGATATGTCCTGCATTTGTAAGAGCGTGATAAGGTGCTTCAATCTTAATTTTTGTAAACGCATTACATGGATAGTATACAGGAACGTGGAAGGAGTTTGTGTAGTACTCTCTATCGGTAACTCCTGCGATAACACCGTACTTCTCCCTGTCGATTCTTACGAATCTGCCGGAAAGACCCTCGGCCGGAGTTGCAAGGAGTGAGAAGTTGAGCTTTCTCTTTGCGGTTTCGTCTTCCATCCTTTGTCTCATTCTTCCGATGATTTCAAGACCTAACTTCCTCGATTCCTCGCTTTCGCCGTGATGCTTGCCGGTAAGAGATTTCAGGCACTCTGCAAGACCTATGAAGCCCATTGAAAGGGTACCATGCTTAAGCACCTCGCCGACCTCGTCGTCGTAACCGAGCTTGTCCGAATCCAGCCATACGCCCTGACCCATAAGGAATGGGAAGTTCTTGACCTTCTTCTGGCACTGGATCTTGAATCTTGAAAGAAGCTGGTCAACGACCAAATCCATCATAGCGTCAAGCTTTTCATAGAATAAATCTATATTGCCCTTGGATTCAATGGCAAGTCTGGGAAGGTTGATAGATGTGAAGGAAAGGTTTCCTCTGCCGGTTACTATCTCTCTTGTCGGGTCATAGGCGTTGCCTATAACTCTGGTTCTGCAGCCCATATAAGCGATTTCGGTATCCGGATTTCCAGGCTTGTAGTACTGCAGGTTATACGGAGCGTCGATGAAGGAGAAGTTCGGGAATAATCTCTTCGCGGAAACGCGGCAGGCCAGCTTGAACAGATCATAGTTGGGGTCGCCCTCATTGTAGTTGATGCCTTCCTTTACCTTGAAAATGTGTATCGGGAAGATAGGAGTTTCGCCGTTGCCAAGACCGGCATCCTGAGCTAAAAGAACGTTTCTTATAACCATTCTTCCTTCGGTTGAAATATCTGTACCGTAGTTTATGGAGCTGAACGGAGTCTGAGCGCCGGCACGTGAATTCATGGTATTAAGGTTGTGGATAAGTGCTTCCATCGCCTGATAGGTAGCCTTATCGGTTTCCTTGACGCTGGTTTCATAGCTGAACTTCTGAATTTTTGCAATCTGAGCATCATCGCAGTATTTTTTGAGATACTCCGCCTCGGCAGCTCTGTATTCATCGGTCATAGAAAGCGTGGGCTTCAAGCCCTTATCCTCTAACTCGTGAAGATAGTTCTTGACATATGCTTCAGCATCCGTAACACCGTCCAGCAGCTCCAGCGAACGGATAACATTATCGCGGTAGCGGTGGATAAAGGTCTTCTTAACACCTTCTGCCATATCGTAATCGAATTTAGGGATAGACTGTCCGCCATGCTGGTCGTTCTGGTTTGACTGAATGGCTATGCAGGCAAGTGCTGCGTAGCTTGAAATTTCGTTAGGAGTGCGCAGATGACCGTGACCTGTCGAGAACCCGCCGGTAAACAGCTTTGTAAGGTCGATTTGCGTGCAGGTAGTGGTAAGGGTATAGAAGTCAAGGTCGTGAATATGGATATCGCCCTCGGAATGAGCCTTGGCGAACGCAGGGTCAAGAACGTACATCTCATAGAACTCCTTAGCGCCGCAGGAGCCGTATTTGAGCATTGTACCCATAGCTGTATCGCCATCGATATTGGCGTTTTCACGCTTAACGTCGCTGTCCTTGGCGGAGGTGAAGGTCAGATCCTCGTAAATCTTCATGATCTTTGTATTCATCTCACGCACTCTGGTTCTGTTTGCGCGGTAAAGGATATATGCCTTTGCAGTGGATGCATGACCCTCTTCTATAAGGATTTTTTCAACGGCATCCTGAATCTCTTCTACAGAAGGAATCTTATTCTTTTCGGAGCTTTCGATATAATCGCAGACTCTTCCCGCGATTTCAAGGGCTTCGTCATAGTCCGAGCCGCCCATTGATTCTGCCGCCTTATATATGGCGTTGGCTATTTTTTCGATATTAAAAGTAACAATTCTACCGTCGCGCTTCTGAATTTTCGTAATCATTTTCAATTCCTCCTATGAAGTATAAATACGGTTTAACGCGCAAATATATGCTCAATTGTGTCCTGTAAGGCAACCACAAGATATTGTGCTTAAAAAACGTATTGATACAAGTATATTGTATTCTCACCGGAATGTCAAGAAAAAATTCGTCTATAATTATGCGTTGGAATTTATATACTTTGCACAACGCTGTATTAAACCGTATAGTGTAACGGCTAAAAACTTGACAGCTGTTTTTCTCGAATTCAAGAAGAAAACAGCTGTCAGGCAGTTTTGCTTTTCTATTCCTCAAACGCAGAATTTACAGTATCCTGCGCGGCTTGATTATCCGGCATGACTGTAAGAATATCATATTTGCCCTTGGTTATAACCTTGGACTCCTCAAGCTTTGCAGCCTCATCAGGGGCGTAGCCCTTGAAATCTTCGATACGGCTTTGGCGGAATTCCTCTAAAATTTCCTTGACGATTTCCAAAGTTTCTTTTTTATCTGACTTGAAAATGATAATAATATCGGCGCTGGCTGGCTCCTTGGAATAATATACCGCATAATCATTGAAATTTTCAACATCAAGACCAAACAAAATTGATATCATATCGGCGCTCGCTTCTTCAAACTCCCCTGCCGACTGCCCGGATATAATTTTATCGGCAAGCTCTTTAGCGTCAGGCTCCGGAAGGGACGAGCAGGAAGTCAGAAACAAAAATGCAGACAGTATCGCAATCAGCTTTTTCATATTATATTATTCACTCCCTTGAATGCCCTATTTTGCCGTATGGCTGAGAATATAGTCCGACAGCTTTTCGTATGCGGAATATTTAAAATGCAGACCGTCATTT
>CALDFS010000031.1 GCA_937942105.1 uncultured Ruminococcus sp.
TACTTGCTCCGCCGCCTATAAGGTGGATATGTTCAAGCTCGGAATCGGGGCTGTTATAGCGGAAGAAGTATATAGCTTTCTGGATTTCCAGCGCAAGATTCTGGTATATCTGCATACACTCGGGCAGAGCCTGGCAATCATCATGATTAGCTTCACGGTAGGTTGCAGCTACAAACGGGTCGATATGCAAAGCCTCGGCAATTGCGCTGTCGAGCGCATTACAGCCGAATTCGATGGTGTGGGAGGTCTCAAAAACAGCTCCGTTATACATATACAGGCGAACGGCATAGTGCCCTAAATCTATAAGGCAATGGCAGTGATCGATATTCGCCATGCGGAGCATATTGCCGTATGCCATTTCCAGCGGGAGAACGGTTATAAGCTTCATGCCTGCGCGGCGGAACATTGCGCGGTAATCTTCAAGAGTATTCTTTAAAGCTGCCGCCGCCATTAAATCAAGGCTTTGAACATCACCATCGTCATTGGAAATGGTGTTTAGAACGGCGTAATCGTAAAAATATTCGTCCTTTTCGGCGGTGATGAAATCGCGGAACTCATAGGGGATATTTACCATCAGCTGCTCATGCGACATCACCGGCATACTCAGCCTTCGGCAGAAGCACTGGCTTGAAGGCAGGACTATTGCCGCTTCATGAACCCGAAGCTTCTCTTTTTTAATAGTCTCGCGGATGAAATCGCCCATGGCGTCGAACGATACTATTCTGCCGTCACGCACCATGCCCTCGGGCAGGATAACGTTTACTATGCGCTTTATTCCCTTTCTTCCTGTGACCGCGATATGCATACCGCGGCCGCCTATATCGAATCCTGCTGTTTTCTTTGACATATCCTACCTCAATACATAAAATCTTCTAAGTGCAAGTGCTCCTCCACGTAGAAAAGACCCAAATACCAATCGATGAACGGTTGTGAAACAGCGGCGGTAACAAGCGCTCCGACCGCCAGCGAGGGGATGAACGGAAACTCCTTTTTAAGACCGGCTTTTGCAATCAATGCGGCAATTATGCCGACTATTGCGCTGACTATCACCAAAAACAGCATCTGCGGCATGGTGAAATATAAGCCCAGAACGGCTATCTGCTTTATATCAGCGCCGCCCAAGGAATCCTTTTTAAAAGCCTTATCGGCGATAAGGGATATTACCAAAATAGCCCCGCCGAAAACAACTGCGCTTATTACCCCGGAAATAAGCCGGTGAAGCGGGTCATCATGAGTGATAAGGAAGGCTAAGAAAACCGCCGCCTGTGCTATTATAAGCGAATCGGGGACCTCGAAGGTGGAAATATCGCTTAGGCTTGCCGCGCCCATAAGGGTGAAAAGCAAAAGGTATTCAAGCGTTAGCCAGCTGAAGCCGAACACCGCTAAAATAACAGCATAGCAAAGCCCGAACACAACCTCGACCGCTAAATACCTTGGCGAGATTTTAGCCCCGCAATAGCGGCATCTGCCGCGAAGAAAAATAAAGCTGAAAACCGGGAAAAGGTCTAAAACCCCAAGGGTATGCCCACAGCCGGGGCACTTTGAGCGACCGAAGACCGAGCCGCTTTTATTTTGCAGGCGGATTTGCAGGCAGTTTACAAAGCTGCCGAAGCATGCGCCGATAATAAACGCCATAAACAGGCAGTAAACCACCCAGGGCGCAGAAAGCATGAACAGGCTAATATTAATCACCGAGCCTTTTTTAAAGGTTTGGAAAAACGCGGGAACAGCCGCCTAAAAAATACTGATTTCCGGTTGAGCTGAAATCGGCATAAGGCGGCCATTCACCCGCTTTTCGCGGGGCGGGATTCCCCCGCCGCAACCCGTGGCGGGGGAAAAGATACGTTAGGTAAAGCTTATCAAAAAGTGTCTCTTACATCAAGGCTCCATATGCCAGTAGATAAATTTCTATACAAAATTATATAACCACCGCTATATGTACCATCACAAGCGACACAACCCTTGCAATCATCTATTCCTTGATTATGAGAAGCCTGTATTTCATAGGAATAACCAGAAATAGCCGTGCCGAGAGTACCATCTTTGTTGAAAACAAGAGTTCCGGCATTTGTAAGAGTCGTATCTGTTTCACCATTCACATTCTTAAATTCGCCGCCCTGAAGATTGGCTACCTGCATCATTGCGTAAGCGTTGCGCAGATTTGCATGGTCTGTCTGCCTTTTTGCATTTTCAAGAGCACCGGCAAATGTGGGAATTGCAATAGCGATAAGTATGGCTATGATTGCAATAACAATCAGAAGCTCGGCAAGGGTAAAGCCCTTTTTATTTGATTTCTTCATTGATAAACAGCCTTTCTGTAAAACACTTTATCACGGACTAGTTGTATATGTTCCTGCTTTAATGCTCCATACATTGTTAGAATCTTTTGTTAAAATAATAACATTGCCTACAGCAGGATCAGCAGCAGGAGATAACTTTCCGTTAGCTAAGCAAACCTGTGAAGAACCACAATCAGATATAGTGTCATGGTTATAATCATGCTTAGCCTGCAATGTATAGACTTTATCTGCGTCGTAACTACCAACAGTGCCGTCCTTGTAGAAATAGAGAGGAGAAGCTTTTTCTTCCAATGCACCAGTGGTATCATTAGTAAACTTGCCACCCTGCAAGTTTGCAACCTGCATTATTGCATAAGCATTACGCATATTGGCATGGTCGGTCTGTCTCTTGGCGTTTTCGAGTGCGCCAGCAAAGGTAGGAATTGCTATTGCTATAAGTATAGCTATAATAGCTATAACTATGAGCAGTTCGGCAAGGGTAAAGCCTTTTTTGTTAAGTTTTTTCATTTACTTGTCACCTTTCTAACTTGATTTAGAAGCGTTAGCTGAGTGATGTGCCTACAGTAACAACCCATGAACCAGATGTTTTATCAAGAATGATATATGTTGCCGTAGCAGGATTAGAAACATCTGAACAAGCTACACAGCTCTTGCAATCAGTATAGTCAATCGCACTATGCTTTGCCTGAATTTTATAGGCTTCATCAGCACTTAGAGTATCATCAAGTTCGCCACTCTTATTAAATACAAGCTTGGTTTTCCCAGTAAAGGTCTCCTTACCATCTTTGTCCAAGATTACTCCGCCGTTTAAGTTTGCTACCTGTGCCATAGCGTAAGCATTACGCATATTAGCATGGTCGGTCTGCCTTTTAGCATTTTCGAGTGCACCAGAGAAAGTAGGAATAGCGATAGCAATAAGAATTGCTATAATCGCAATAACAATCAAGAGTTCCGCGAGGGTAAAGCCTTTTTTGTTTGTTTTCTTCATTGTAGTAGACTCCTTTACAAATTATTATTGTTAAATACCCGCTATTCCTACTACAATCTACGGCACAGATGATATGCAAACACTCAGAAGACAGCTAAAAATTAACTTGCAGACAATTTAACCGTAACCTTGCCACTGGCTATTTCAATAATGATATAATAGCCGAGCTTATGATTGCCACTATTTTCAGAGCAAACTATAGATTCGGTGCAATCAGCAGCTACGGATTCAACCTTTAGCTTATATGCACCGGTTGGGGCGGTAGTTCCCTTTTTAATCTTACCGTTTGGCATGAAATAGTAGGTTGCATTAGTAGATAAATCAGTCACATCTGTTGGAGTTTCGCTAGATTCAAACTGAATACTCTCTTTGTCAATGTAACCGTTAAGGTTGATAACCTGTGCTATAGCGTAAGCTGAACGCATATTAGCATGGTCTGTCTGACGTTTGGCGTTGTCAAGTGCGCCACCGAAGGCAGGAATAGCGATTGCGATGAGGATAGCTATGATTGCAATAACAATCAGCAGCTCAGCAAGGGTGAACCCCCCCCCGCTTATTTAACAATTTTTTCATGTGAAAATCTTCCTTTCAAAGGTTTTATATAACCAAGGGCAACGGGTTGCTGCTGCCCCTATAGTTACCTAATTTTATGCGCGCCAGCTGTTGTAAATAACCTCGCCATCCGGCGAAAT
>CALDFS010000032.1 GCA_937942105.1 uncultured Ruminococcus sp.
GATGGAGGCGGGATTTAAGAAGCTGTCTCCTGCAAATGATATTGTGGTGGGACTTCACGTCCACCCGGAGACGCCTTTGGGACAGATCAGCCTGCGGGAAGGAGCCATGGAGGCGGGAGCGGATTATCTGCGGCTATTAAAAATATGGCCTATATCCGATGAGATAATCGAGCTTATAAACAGCTATAAGAAAGCATATATGTTTGAAGAAGCAAGCTATTCCGGCTCCTTGGGCGAGAAGCTGGCGGCTCGGTGCAATCGGCTTGAATCCTTCGGAATAGAAGGCTACGTTCAGCACATGAGTATCTGTGAAGCATTAGACCTTTATGGACTTTCCCAAGAAAAAATATACGAAATAATAGGTGATGAAGGCTATGCAAAGACTTGATGCTGAGCTTGTTGCAAGAGGTATAGCCAAAAGCCGTGAAAAGGCCAAGGAATACATTAAATCAGGAAAAATCACGCTGAACGGCAAGCCGGCCGCAAAACCTTCAATAGACGTAGGAGAAAGTGACGTTATTGAATATCTCGGCGAGGACGAAAAATACGTCGGGCGCGGAGGATATAAGCTTGAAAAAGCACTGAGTTTCTTCGATATTGACCTTTCCGGATGTATCTGCTTTGATATAGGTGCTTCAACAGGCGGATTTACCGACTGTATGCTTCAAAACGGTGCAAAGAAGGTATACGCTGTTGATGTTGGGCATGGTCAACTCGCCGAAAAGCTTGCCTGTGACGCCAGAGTTGTCAATATAGAAGGTGTAAATGTAAAGACCTTAACAGACAAAATCGTTAATGAAGCTCCTGATTTTGTGTGTGCAGACCTTTCATTCATATCATGCAGATATGCCGCCGAAGCCGCTCACAGGCTTCTTGAAACAGGTGGAAAAGCGGTAATACTTATAAAGCCGCAGTTTGAAGCGGGGAGAGCCGCAATTTCAAAGGGCGGCATCGTTAAAGATATCAAGGCGCATATCAATGTTCTTTCAACTCTTACAGACGAAATAAGTAAGCTGGGATTTTCAGTTCTCGGGCTTACCGATTCGCCTATACGCGGGGGAGACGGAAACGTGGAGTATTTAATATATCTTGAAAAAGCAGAAGTGCCGGTTAAGAAAGCCTTTGATTACGCCGCTATAGCTGCTCAGGGATTTAATAAATAAGTTTACAAATTTCACATGAAAGGCAAGGTTTAAAAAGTGAAGGTTTTTATATATCCGAACCTGCAAAAAACACATTCCTATAGCTGTACAAAGGATGTATCGAGTATTCTTTCCGGCTTGGGATGCGAAATAATCATGACGGACAGCATAAGCCCGGAGCTATCACAGGGCTGCGCAATCGCCGATTCAATAGAACAGGCGGTAAAAGCCTGCGATGTTATAATAACTATCGGTGGAGACGGTACCATCCTCAAAATAGCGTCAGAAGCGGCAGAGAACGAAAAAAAGCTTCTTGGCGTAAACTGCGGCAGACTGGGCTTTATGGCCTCGCTGGAGCGGGATGATCTCGATAAGCTTTCAAACCTTGTAAGCGGCGATTACAAAACTGAAAGCAGAATGATGCTCGAAGCCCTGATTGAGCGGAAAAGCGGGCTAAGGGAACACGTAACGGCGCTTAACGATATTGTTATAACCCATGGCTTCAACTATAACATAAACGATTTCACGGTACTGGCAGACGGTGCTTTGGTATCATCGCTTCGGGCGGACGGGCTTATATTTTCCACACCAACAGGTGCTTCTGCATATTCGCTTTCCGCGGGAGGACCGCTTATAGAGCCAACGCTGGACTGCATAGAATTCACGCAGATATGCCCACACTCGCTTTTTGCAAGAACCATGCTGTTCTCATCAGAAAAGCTTATAGAAATAAAATACAAGGCAGAAGGAACAATCGGCGTCAGCGCGGACGGAGGCACCCCGATACCGGTAACGGAAAACGACAGGGTGTACATCAAAAAATCAGCTCTTAGGCTGAAGCTTATAGATATATGCGGCAACAACTACTTTAAATCCATTGGCACAAAGCTTATGCAGCCTGCCAAGGTCAACTGAAAGGATTAGGTATATGAAAAACGACAGAAAAAAAGCTATACTTGATATTGTTTCAAAATACGAGGTTGACACGCAGGAGACTTTGCAGGCTCTGCTGATGGAAAGAGGGTTCAGCGTAACTCAGGCTACGGTTTCTAGGGACATCAAGGAGCTTTCATTGCTGAAAACTATGGGCATTAACGGAAACTATAAATATTCGCTTCCGCCGAGAGCTGTCGAAAACAACGCAAGGACATCGTTTTCAACCATCTTTTCGGATGCTGTCCTTTCTGTAGACAGAGCGATGAATACTGTAGTTATAAAGTGCAGCACCGGCATGGCAAACGCAGTCTGCTCAAAGCTTGATTCAATAGGATATTCCGGCATAGTCGGAACCTTGGCGGGAGACGATACTATTTTCGTACTTATGAGGACAGAGAACGACGCTCAGGCTTTTCTTGAAGAGCTTAACGAAATGGCATGAGCATGAATTCGGCTGACGTCCTGCCGATTTAGATGGATAGACTATGGTCTTGGCTATAATTCCTTATGAATGGAAGTGAACTCATTGCTGAGCGAATTATATATTGAAAACCTTGCGGTTATAGAAAAAGCAGAAGTTAAGCTTGGTAAAAATCTTAACGTATTTACCGGTGAAACAGGCGCCGGTAAATCCATACTGATAGGCGGTATAAACGCCGTTCTGGGTCAGCGCGTTTTTAAGGATATAATACGGGCGGGCACCGATAAAGCCTATGTTAGTGCAGTGTTTACCGGCGTTTCCGACAGCGTTAAAGCAAAGCTTTCTGAGCTTGGCTATTCCTGCGATGATGAGCTTATAATTTCAAGAGAGATATGTGCGGACGGTAAAAGCTCTGCAAAGATAAATTCACGCCCTGCCAATGTTTCTGCACTGCGTGAAATAGGGGACATGCTTGTAAATATTCACGGTCAGCATGACAGCCAGATTCTTCTGAACCCGGAAAAGCATATAGAGGTGCTGGACGGCTTTGCTCAGTCGGAAAGCCTTCTTGCCGATTACCGCGCATCCTTCAAGGAGCTTCAGTCAACCGCAAGGGAGATAAACAAAATCAAGCAGGAGGCGCTGAAAGCCTCTCAGCGGGAGGCTTATCTGAATCAGATCGTTGAGGATATCGGAAGCTTGAATATCTCTGCCGGCGAGGATGAGACCGTGGAAGCAAGATTTAAGTTTATTGACAACGCTGTATCTCTTTCAGAGGCCATCAATACCGCCATAACCTGCCTTTCAGGGGATGATTCAGCCTCCGGCGCAGGCGAGATGGTTGCAAGAGCCTGCTCTGAAATAGAGGTCAACGAGGAATTCATGAAGGAGCTTCACCCATTAGCCGAACGTTTGACTCAGGCAGGGATAGAGATAGGTGATATATCAAGTGAGCTTTCAAGACTTCTTTCGAGCTTGGATATAGACGAAAACGAATACGCTGAGCTTACCCGCCGCCGCAACGAGCTTAACAGAATAAAGCGCAGATA
>CALDFS010000033.1 GCA_937942105.1 uncultured Ruminococcus sp.
CGAGAACGATACCTGTTTCAGCAGGAGTTTCGTCAGCAGCAGGAGCTTCGTCGGCAGCGGGAGCTTCATCAGCAGCAGGTGCTTCGTCAGCAGCAGGAGCTTCGTCAGCAGCAGGAGCAGCATCATTACCGTCAACTATCTCTACGAGAGTGAGGGTAAAGTTATCAAGATTAGTGCCGTAAGCAGGACCCTTGAAGATGATGCCGTTAGCGGTTGTAACACCCTTGCCGTCCTTATCGCCAACTTCGAGTTCAATAGTGAAATCAAAGTCGCCGGTGGTGAAGCCATTCTCAGAAGCCTTGAATAAAGGCTCAGGAGACATGGTGGTTATATTGTTAGCAAGCCATACTCTGAAGTCACCATCAGATGAACCAACAAAGTGAACCTTAACAACATCACCGATCTGGTATTCGCATCCCTCAGGGAAGTTGATACCTATCTGCTCATCAGAGCTACCGGTAACAGTAGTGCCCGCGAATAAGTTAGCTGTATCAACAGCAGTTGCACAAACGCTGACACTGAGAGCCATAACCATGATCATAGCCAAAGCGATTGATAAAACTTTTTTCATTTTGTTTTTCCTCCTTATAATATTTTGGTATTATAACCGACTATATTGTACCATTTTAACATAGCATAGTCAATAGTCATTATAGCCAAAATATAAAAATAGCAAGTCATTTTGTGCTTTCATTCGCCTTTTTATTCTTTCACAACGCAAGATTTTTATGCAAATTGTTATTATATTCAATGCTTTACTGTAAAATTTATTAATAATTAACAATTAGACATGATGTAGTATTAATCACAATAAAGCATTGCTTAACGGTTAAATTACTTGGTAATATCCGCAGCTTATATTTGCCTATGTCTCGTTATATCATCACATAAAAGCCAACAAAAAGCTCCCCACATGAAGCGAGGAGCTTTTTTACTGTTCAATTGCAATTGCTATAAGAAAAATTACTTTCTCTTGGAAACAACTACAGCAGCGGCAGCGATAGCCATAGGAAGAACTGCGAGAACGATACCTGTATCAGCAGGAGTTTCGTCAGTGGCAGGTGCTTCGTCGGCAGCGGGAGCTTCATCAGCAGGTGCAGCGTCAGCAGCGGGTGCTTCGTCAGCAGCGGGAGCAGCATCAGCACCAACTATAGAAAGAACTTCAAGAGTGGTGTTAGCTAAGGGAGTTGCATAGTCAGGACCCTTTACTATGATGCTGGTAGGATCAACAGTGCCTTCGATTCCGCCGGTAGAATCGATAACGAAATCGAAAGTACCTTCGAAAGCGCCGTTAACTACGTCAAGCTTAGCAATTTCAGTGGTTCTTCCGTTTGCGTCATTTGAATTAGAAAGATAAATTCTTACTGCGGTGTTATCGGAAGTACCCTTAGCACTGATGGTAATGGTCTGACCGTTGGTAGCATCTACACCCTCAGGGATGGGGATAATGATGGTTGCGTTTGCAGGGTAGGTAGCTTCGCCGGTAAGGTCGATATCAGCAAATACGGAGATGCTGAGAGCCATAACCATAATCATAGCCAAAGCGATTGATAAAACTTTTTTCATTTTGTTTTCCTCCTTATTTTATTTTGGTATTATAACCGAATATATTGTACCATTTTGACTTGCTTTAGTCAATAGTCACTATAGCCAGTTTTTTAAATAAACAAGACAGTTTTTCGCTTCATCCGCCTTTTTATTCTTCCACAACGATTCATTTTTATTCAAATCGTTATAATACCCAACATTTTGTTGATAAATTCGTAAAAAAACAATAATCAATCAATATATAGTATATTTTGTCAGCCTGCATTACCGCCGAAAGGCTCAAACCATTTTGCAATATCCGCCTGGGTTTTCACCCTCATAGTATCGCCAACAGCGTGCCATTCGCCGTTGTCGTCCTTGACGGTTTTGCGGTAGTATATCCCCGATTCCTCGGAAGGATTCAGCCAGTCCGCAATGTAGTATACATACCCTTCGTTCAACGCGGTCAGCACGTAAAGCGGGTCGTTTGCGTTCGGCTTCTGCTCGGATATCACCGAATCCACTATATCCGCGCTGTAATAGCCATCGATAAAAATCTTAGGGATGATTTTGCGGTTCTGTGCGTCAATCTGATAGAAGCTGATTTGGCGGATATCGTAATCCTCATAGGAATCGTCATCATTATAATACTCATAGCCCTCATCAAAGCCCCTCATGAACTCCTTTTCTAAATCTGTGCTTACATTTGCGCCTGCCACAACCCAGAATATGATGCTGACTATAACTGAGATAGCTGCTGTTGCTATACCAACTATACCAAACACCTTGTTGTTGCCCTTTATGATATGTATAATACCAAAAATGATAGCAAGCAGAGCTGTCACATAATTGATGCATGTACAAAACAGTACAATAGATGCGATTCCAAGTACCAGAGAAGCTATACCAAAGCCATTGCTGTTCTTTGGCGGCTGGTTGTATGGATTAGCTCCATACTGTGGCTGATTGTAGGCTGTCTGTCCGTATGCGGTCTGATTGTAGCCACCCTGTCCGTTTGGCTGCTGGCCATACTGCGTCTGTCCGTAAGCTGACTGATTAAATGAGCCCTGAGCATATGTGTTCTGGTTGTATGTGCCCTGGGCATTTGGATTCTGGTTGTATGTACCCTGGGCATTTGGATTCTGATTGTATGTACCCTGATTTGCATAACCATATGCACTGCCCGGATTATTGACATATCCGTCTGTGCTGCCTGTCTGGTCTGATGACTGTCCATATGCATATGCATTCCCACTTTCCTGCTGGGATACAGACTGATTATATGTGTCTGTCGGCTGATTGTATGTGTCCTGCGGCTGGCTGTATGTGTCTGAGCCATTTGCTGTTTCTGAAGACTGACCGAATACACCTGTATTGTCTGGTGTGCCTGACGACCGGTTGTCATTGTTCATATAATTGTTATCGTCCATAACTTCCTCCATATATCCTATTGTTTATGTAGCCATTGTGTTATCGTGTTAGAAATATTTTATCATATATTACAATAATGTAAATATTTTTATCATAAAAAATATGTAAAAATGGCAGGAGCAAATGCGCTCCTGCCGTAAAAAACATATTACTGCTCTTAGAAATCAAATTTCTGACTAAGCTCTTCCTCATTCTCCTCAACAGAGTTTTTGAGGTCATCCGCAAGCATATAGATATTTTCCAGTACCTTCTTGCACTTTGCCATGCTCTCGACTGTGGTATCAGCCATGCGAAGTCCCTCCGTTGAAGAAGCTGCAACCTCTTCTCCGGTAGCTGAAAGGTGTGTGATATTGTCTGATATGACTGTTGTTGAATCAAGAATCTTTTTACGGATTCTTAAATGATTAGGTGTAACTTCGAGA
>CALDFS010000034.1 GCA_937942105.1 uncultured Ruminococcus sp.
TTCCTTTCTGATATGGGTTTTGTTTCTGGTAAATTCATTATACCATATCTTTGAGTAACTTCCTACTCTTTTGGGCTCATATCATTTTAACACATACATAATTTTTAATAAAATTTTCAAATATGTATTTACAAAATGGCTTTTAGGTGTTATAATAAACTTAATCAATTAAAAGGAGTGTCACAAAATGACTAAAAGATTATTCGCAATAGTTTTAGCGGCTGTTCTCGCTATCACTATGTTCACGTTCCCGGTTGCAGCGTCAGCAAATGTCAATGCATCTTTGGAGCCTGATGGAACAAGGCTTAAATTGCAGTATACGGCTGGCAGCAATGTTGAAGGCTGTAACAAGGTTGTTATTAATTACCTTAAAGGAACATCAATTGCAAAAACCGTAACCCGCACATCCACCGCTGACCTTAAGCTGGATGCTCACGATTTTGCCACCAGCACAGGCGGCGAATACACAGCTCAGGTGTTCTGGTATAACGGCAACATTCAGCTTGCCAACTATACCACAAGAACCGTCATTGTGCCGATAACCACATCCGGTTCAAGCATGAAGGTTATCTACGATGGCAATGGAATCACCCTTGAATTCACCCCTCAGAGCGGAGCTTCAGCCTACACAGCAGTGTATACTTACAAGTCCGGCAATCAGACGGTCAATGGTCAGCCTGTTCAGTTGAATCCTACCATTGAAAATAATAAGGCTACCTGCACTTTCAATCCCGGTGTTTCCTACTCTAATCTTGTATCCATCAAGCTTTATATCGGAACTCCGAGCAGCTACAGCACCAATTACTTCGCTTCCTGGGGCAACACAAGCACCGGCACAGGTACTTCCACCGGCGGTCTTACCGTTCAGGGCAACGTAACTGCTCAGATTGTCAACGGCAGCATCGTTGGTTCCATCACTGATACCAACTTCTCTCAGTATCGTGTAGGCATTTATTACTCCGGCTTGACTCAGCCCTCCTACAGCTATCCTACGTACAAGAGCTTCAGCTACTCGCTGAGCAGCCTGCCCAGCACCAATGTTCAGATTTATGTTGAAGGACTTTACAACTACAGCACCTGGCAGCAGGTCGGCATAATCTCCTACAACTACGGCAACAGCTCTTCCAGCACCACAGGAAATGTCAGCATCAGCTACTACAACGGCAATTACGTTGTTGGCTGGCCTGCTCTTTCCGGCGTTCAGTATTATGTTGTCAGCTACCAGGGCAACGGCATCACTTCCGGTCAAGCAACTGTCAACGGAAACACCAATTATTGGACTATTCCGTTCATTTCCTACTCCAACAACTTCATTATTTACGTAAGCGCAGTTATGAATGACGGTACTCGCCGCGAGTTAGGCTATACCGGCTCAAGCTACGGCAATAACAATTCAATATGGGGCAGCAGTCAGACAACCGGCGGCGTTGTAACTCAGGGCAGCAACTGCACCGTTACCAGCTACTCTAACTACGCTTATATTCAGTGGACCTCCTCCGGCGCAAGCGATTATGTAATCACGGTTTACCGCGACGGCGACAGCTCCGGTCTTAACTACTTTGTTTCCGGCTATCAGACCTACTATCAGATTCCGATTTCCAACACCTATAACTACAATGTAGTAATTTACAACAGATACAATTCCTATTCCCCTGTAGCAAGCGCTACCGTTAAGGCTTCCGCTACCTCCAGCCTTACCAATGTCGGCGTAAAGAAGACTGAGATTGAGAACCTCAGAGTTACCGAATTGAACTCGTTCACCACATCCATTTCATGGGATAAGGTAAGCGACGCTGCCTGCTATGTTGTTACCTACGGTCTGCTCAACGGCGGTATCGCTGAAGAGGTTCCCGTATACAACAACTCCACAAGCACTACAATCCCCTTCGGTTCAAGCACTGCATATCAGGCAACCGTTTACGCTGTAACCTCTTCGGGTCGCAGCTCAGAAGTCGGTCATGTATACAACGTTCCCGGCACAACTGCCAGCAGTAGCAGCAGCAAGGATTATCCTTCCAACCTGACCGCTAAGTCTTCCAACAAGAAGATAAGCCTTTCCTGGAAGGCAGCTGACGGTGCTTCTTCCTACACCATCTACTACAAGAGAGCTACTTCCTCCTCTTGGATCAAGATTAACCAGAAGATTACCAAGACTGCGGTCAACATCAGCGGTCTTACCAACAACATTGATTATGACTTCAAGGTTGTTCCTAACACCGGCAGCGAATCAGGCGTTGTAACTATTGCTCCTTCCGCTTCCACTTCAAAGACCGTTACCGCAAAGGATCCTTCCTCTTCTTCCAGCGATGGTGACGTTAACCTGGAGGATGAAGATCTCACCGTAACCTCTGTATCTTCCACCTCTGCCGGCAAGATCAAGATTACTTGGACCAATGTTGGCGCACCTTCCTACAAGATCTATGTAGCAGAAAGCACCAGCAACAGCTACAAGCCCTGCGGAACCTACACCGGAACCAGCGCAACCATCTCCACCTTCGGCACAGGCTCCAGCGCAACCTCCTTCAAGAGCGGAAAGACCTATAAGGTAAGAATTATCAGAACCGATTACACCGGCTCTATTAAGGATGCTCTTAAGGCTTGCCCCTACAAGTCCGTTACTGTTAAATAAGTTTACGGTATAAAAAAGTTTACCTGCCTCGGATTAAGTCCGGGGCAGGTTTTATTTATTCATATAAAAAGCAGCTCAATCTTTTGCGATTGAACCGCTTCAATTACTTTGTCAGCCCATAGCTTACATCAACAAGCGAATAAATCTCTTCGGGATTATCAGCCTCGCTCAGTATAACCGTTATCCAATGCTCCTTGTTCATGTGATACGCAGGCTTAAAGCAGGGCTTTTTTATCAGCTCACCTATAAGCCGATGGTCGCACTTCAGGTTGAGAACGTCAACCTCCCCGCTTCCCGAAAGACCTAAGCTTTTAGGCTTTACCTTCATAATAAGCCCATACCATTTTTTGCTTCCGCGATGACGAAGCACAGCAGCGTCCGGCGTTTTTGCCCATGGGTAGTCAGGGTCGGTGCCGTATTGGTTCGATACGTACTCTAAAATGTCGTTCCTTGTCATTTGTCCAGTCCTTTCGATATGTTAAAAGCTGTCTCCGCCGTGAAGCTTGTAGCCTTCGCCGAATACCTCGTTCGCCGTCGTTATTATTGCAAACGATTGGTCGTCGGTGTTTTTTATGACCTTAAGCGCATGTGACACCCTTGATTTCCTGATCACGCACAGAACAACCTTCTTTTCCTTTCCAGAATATGCGCCAACGCCATCAAGCAGCGTAACGCCTGCGTCAAGGTCGTTCATCAGCGATTCTGTTATTTCGCGGTATTTGTCGCTGACAATAAGAATCATCTTGGCTTCGTTTGAACCGCTAAGAATATGGTCCATAACTACGGCGGATATTATTATGCAAAGCGTTGCATACAATCCGGAATCGACGTTTTTGGAAACTATCACTGCGCAAAGAACAACCAGGCCGTCGGTTAATATAAAGAGCGTTCCTGCGGATATACCGCGGAATCTGACGCGCAGCAGCTTTACAATAATGTCCGTTCCGCCGGTGGTTGCTCCCTGCATCAGAACAAGCTCCAAGCCGATTGCCATAAGGCATCCGCCGGCAACGCAGGCAAGCAGCGGGTCAGTGGTCAAAGGCCCGAACGGCAGAAGCAGGTTTATCATCACCGATGAAAGCACAACCGATACAATTGTTGAGGTAAGAAAGCGTATCCCGAATTTGTATATTCCAAGACCTATTATCGGAATATTCAGGAACAGCACAACTGTACCGATTTTGAAATCGGGAAAGAATTTTGCAATTATAATGGCAATACCTGTAAACCCGCCGGGAACTATGCCGTTTGGGTCAAGAAAAAGACTTATAGCAACGGCGTATATAACAGAGCCTATGCATATCAGAAGATATTTTAAAACAAAGCTTTTTATTTTTGCTTTCATAAATGTGTTCCCCTTTGCAACAAATATATAAAAAATCTTAAAAAACAGGATTGAAAAAAGCTCAGCCATATTGTATAATAATATTATACGCCGACAAAAGGTTTCTGATTTTCAGAAAGGATGGTTTATCATGCTGAAAAGAACACTTTCGATAATCCTATCTATAATAATACTTCTTTCTGCGGCTTCTGTCAATGCTTTTGCCGCGTCCGGAATTAAGGGTGTTGTTATCAACGAGGTCTGCTCATCGAATAAAAAATCTTTAAAGGATTCGCAGGGCGACTCTCCTGACTGGATAGAGCTTTACAACTCCGCCAAGTCAGACATAAGCCTTAAGGGAGCATACCTTTCTGATGACCCGGAAAATCCTAAAAAATGGTCATTTCCGGATGTCACTATCGGTGCGGGGGAATATCTGATTGTTTTTGCTTCAGATAAGCAATCCACCAAGTCGGAGCTTCATACCGGCTTTAAGCTTTCCGGCGGGAAGGACAGCGTTATCCTCTCCTCGGCGGACGGCAGCGTTGCAGACAGCGTTCTTCTTCCCGATACCAAGGAGGATGAAACCTACGGCAGAAGCCCTGACGGTACAGGTGATTTCAAGCTGATGACGCCGACCCCGAAGGCTTCCAATGCTGGCTCGAAGCAGTCGGGAGTTGCTGCTCCGGTATTTTCCCATGCCAGCGGCTTCTATGACAGCCCCTTTAAGCTCACCATAACTGCCGGAAAGGGTCTTACGGTTTATTATACCACAGACGGCAGCAATCCCACAAGCAAATCCAAAAAATACAGCTCCCCGATATCTGTTATTGACCTTTCTGGCACCAAGGGCAAGCTTATGTATAAAACTGGAACCACTGCCGACGGCAACGAGAGCGTTAAGGGCACATCCTTTGACATGGGAACGGTTATTAGGGCGATTGCAATAGATTCAAAGGGCAATAAGAGCGATATAACCACCTCGACCTATTTTGTAGGAAGCAAAATTGCGGAAAAATATAAAAATGTTGCGGTGATATCGGTAGTAACCGACCCTGACGGGCTTTACAATTATAATGACGGTATCTTCGTCAGGGGAAAAACCTTCGATAATTGGCGAAAGGAAAACCCCACCGCCGCTCTTGACGGCGCAGCTCAGGCAAACTATAATCAGCGCGGCAGGGAGTGGGAGCGCGAGGCTCATGTTGATTTCTTTGACGGAACAGAGCTGGGCTTCTCCACCGAATGCGGCATAAGAACTCAGGGCGGATGGTCGCGCGCGAACCAGCAGAAGAGCCTGAAATTCTATATGCGCTCGGAATACGGCGATTCAAAGCTCGACTATAAGCTGTTTGATGGCAATTTAGCCTATGACGACGGCAAGGAAATCAAGAGCTACAAGAAATTCATGATAAGAAACGGCGGCAATGACACATTTGTTATGACCTTCAAGTGCCCGTGGACGCAGTCGCTGGTGACAGACCTGAACTTTGCCACTCAGAGCGGTCGCCTTGCCGTATGCTTCTTGGACGGCGAGTATTGGGGGCATTACACCCTTAACGAGGTCTATGATTCCAATTATATCGAGTCCAAATACGGCGTTCCCAAGGACGAGGCTGTTATGATAAAGGCAGGCTCGCTTGAAGAGGGCGTTGAAGGGGACGAAAAGCTCTTCAATGACGCTATCTACTTCCTTGAAAGCAGCGACATGACCAAGCCGGAAAACTACGCCAAGGCCTGTGAGCTTTTCGATATGGACAGCCTGCTTGATTATTTTGCGACAGAGCTTTATATAGGCAATCAGGACTGGGTATGGGGAAACTGGGCTTGCTGGAGGACGAGGACCGTCAATGAAGATGGCGGTAAGTATCACGACGGCAGATGGCGCTTTATGCTCTATGATACCGAGTTCTCAATGGATCTTTATAACGGCGGAAGAGACTACAGAATGGATTACCTTAAACAGCTCGTTGGCAACAAGAAGGACGGCTTTTTCGCCAATGCGCTTACCTCTTTAATGAAGAATGACGAATTCAAGCGAAGATTTGTCGTTGCCATGGAGAAGGTCGGAAATGTGTGCTTCGAGCCGACATATGCATCCGCAAGGCTTGACGAATACTACAAAACCTACTCGCCCTTCCTTTCGGCTCAGTTTCAAAGGTTCGGAAATGTCAGCTGGCAGAGCGCCGGGGGCGTAAAAAACAATGTTCAGTCCTTCAAGGGCTGGCTTAATAACAGGCTCAGCTATCTTCCCACCATGCTTAAAAACGACCTTAATCTTTCCACCTCCAAGACAAGCAAGGTAAGCGTTTCATTGAGCGATACCAACGGCGGAGAGATTTATCTGGAAGATACCGCCATAAGGTTTACAAACGGCAAATGGAGCGGAAACTTCATTCCGGGATATAAGATAACCATAAAGGCGGTTCCGACCGAAGGGTATAAGTTCACCGGATGGTCGGGCGGCTACAATGGAACATCCGCCGCTATAACGGTAGACCCCAAAAGCGCGATAAGTCTTAAAGCAAATTTTGAAAAGGTGAAGTAATTAAAAGCAATGATATCCATTAAATCACGCAAAAACCTTATAATATCGGCGGCAATCGCGATTGCTCTTCTGATAATCGCCGCCCTGAATACCTCAGCATTTGATGCCGAAGGCAGGACGGATTTTGCATCTATACTTAAATTTTTCTCCTGCTTTGCACTGTTTACGGCGGTTATGTTTGTTGACATAAAGCTGCCCAAGCTCGCCGGAAGCATTATTTCTGCTGTGCTCTTCGTTGTGGGACCTGTTCTGTGCTTTGAAACTGTCAGGGCGCTTGTAGGCGCAAAGCAGTACCACGAATCCATTTATCTTGACAATCTGGTTTTCTATGCTGTTTTGCAGCTTGCGGTGTTTACATTGACGCAGTCCGTCAGAATATCGCTGCTGTGCGAGTTCACGCTGAGCTATATTCTGCACGCCGCCAATCAGATAGTGCTTTTATTAAGAGGAACCCCGCTTGTTCCCACCGACCTTTACGCTATCGGCACCGCTATGACTGTCACCACCCCGGACGAGTGGCATTTTGACTCTAATCTGCTGATAGGAACAGCCGCTTTTGCACTGATAACGGCGGTAAGCTTCAAGTTCAGAATGACATATCCCAGGGTTTGGGTAAGGGCGATTGCCGCTATAGCTTCGCTGATACTTACAGCTGCCGGCGTGGTGTATATCTGGAATATCGATTACACATCCTATTCCACATCGACCTTTGACACCGAATCCACCAACGATGTTAACGGCGTTGCGCTTAGCTTTTACATCAATTTCAGGAAGATGAAATATGATAAGCCGCTTAACTACGACCCTTCTGCAATAGACGAATATCTTTCTCAGTATGAGGACGATACCTTGGATGATAATGCCGAGCTGCCCAACATAATAGTCATAATGAACGAGAGCTTTTCGGATCTGAGCTATTTGGGCAAGCTGAAAACCGACCAGCCCTATATGCCCTACTATAACGAGCTTATAAAGGACCATCCGCACGGAAAGCTGTTGGTATCTGTTTTGGGCGGCGGAACCTGCAACACCGAATTTGAATATCTGACCGGTCTTTCAATGATGTATACGCCGAACAGCTGTTATACTTATATGCAGCACATAAGGCAGAATGTTCCTTCCATGGCCTCTTATCTTAAGGATTACGGCTATCAGGCGGTTGCAATGCATCCGTTTTACGAGGTCTGCTGGAAGCGCAATTCAGTTTACAAATTCATGGGCTTTGATGATTTTGTCAGCGGCGAGGATATGACTACCGCCAAGAGCAAATACGTCAGCGCGGACAGATGGGAAAAGGGCTTCGGCGATGATGTGGAATACGTTCGCACCCTTATAAGCGACAGCTTCTTCTACGATAAGGTTATAGAGCAGTTTGAAAATAAGGATTCAGACAGAATATTCATCTTTGGGGTGACTGTTCAGAACCATTCCGGCTACGAATACAAGGGAGCGGACTTTACAACCGATGTTCACGTTACCAACTACGACGGTTATTATCCCCGCACCGAGCAGTATTTATCCCTTATAAAGAAGTCGGACGAGGCTTTGAAGGAGCTTATAGGCTACTTTGAGAATGTGGACGAAAAGACGATGATAGTCTTCTTCGGCGACCATCAGCCCAACATAGAAATAACCTTCCTTAACAAAATAGCGCCCTACCGCAATCAGATAGTAAACAGCTTCCTTTCAAGGTATGAAACCCCGTTCGTTATATGGACGAATTACGAGGTCGAGGGCAAGAATGACCTTGGCATAATAAGCCCGAATTTCTTAGGTGTGAAAACGCTTGAATATGCCGGCGTGCCGCTTTCAAGGGAGTGCAAAATGCTTAAAGATGTTGAGGAAATCGCCCCCGCAATGAACACCTGGGGATATTTCGACCGCGCGATAACCTGGAACGAACGCAGAAACGAAGAACCATACCGGCAGGATGTTTTAAATGTATACAACTATTACACCTACTTCAACCTTCATTCCGAACGCGGGGAAGACGGCAAATACGCATCAGGTGAGTAGAATAACAGCTGATAAAGTCAAAAATGAATATCACAGTCCATATTTCCTGCAAATTTTGGGCTGTGATATCTTTATTTATCGTGTAATGTGCTGAAAAATGAATAATTGATTGTCTTAATATGCATTTAGTGTTGACAAGGGAGTTCTTCAGTGGTAGAATAAGAATAATATACTATTTAGGAGTGATATCCGTGAAGCTCAACATTGACGATAAGACAAGAAACAGCTTTCTTGAAACATTTTTTGAAAACAACAGAATAGACCCAAAGTATTACCAGCGCTACGACGTTAAGAGGGGCTTAAGAAACGCGGACGGTACCGGAGTTCTTGCAGGAATCACCAACATATGCAACGTTCACGGCTACGTTATGAACGAGGGCGAAAAGCAGAACATCCCCGGCGAGCTTTATTTCAGAGGATATAATATCTACGATATAGTAAACGGCGTTCAAAGCTCCGAAAGATTCGGCTATGAGGAGGTTGCATATCTTCTTCTGATGGGCAAGCTTCCCAATTTGCAGGAGCTTGCGGCCTTCACAAGAACCCTTTCCGACAATCGCGACCTTCCCAACGGCTTCTTTGAGGATATGATATTAAAAGCTCCCTCAAAGAACATTATGAATAAGCTTGCAAGGTCGATTCTTTCACTCTATTCCTACGAGGAAAACCCCGAATCCAAAACCCCCGAGGAGGAGCTTTGCACCGCAGTTTCCATCATCGCGAAAATGCCTGTCATCATGACGGACGCTTACCAGGTAAAGCGCCGCGCATATGACGGCAAGAGTATGTATATGCATCAGGTCAGACCCGAGGAATCGACTGCCGAAACAATCCTTTCTCTTCTGCGGAAGGACAGGGCTTACACCTATGAGGAAGCAAAGCTTCTGGACCTTATTCTTATGCTTCACGCGGAGCATGGCGGCGGTAATAACTCCACCTTTGCCTGCCGCGTTCTGACATCATCCGGAACAGACCCCTATTCCGCTTACTCTGCGGCTGTAGGAGCGCTTAAAGGACCCAAGCACGGCGGCGCTAACCTTAAGGTATTGGAGCAGCTCGACTATATGAAGGCAAACATCAAGGATTGGTCGGACGAGCGCGAAATTGCCGACCTTCTTCGCAAAATCATAAGAAAGGAAGCCTCCGACCGCACCGGATTGGTTTACGGCATGGGTCACGCGGTTTACACACTTTCCGACCCAAGGGCGGTGATTCTGAGAAAAACCGCCTCGGAAATGGCAAAGGGAACCGAGTATGAGGAGCAGTTCAATCTTCTGCGGGCAATTGAGCGCCTTACGCCGGATATCTTCCGTGAGGAAACGGGAGCTGAAAAGGCTTTGTGTGCAAATGTGGATATGTATTCCGGCCTGTGCTACAGAATGCTTCGCATACCCGAGGAGCTGGCGACCGCTCTGTTCGCGGTATCAAGAATGGCGGGCTGGTGCGCGCATAGGTTTGAAGAAAAGCTGACCGGTCAGCGCATAATCCGCCCTGCATATAAGGCTGTTCATAAGCAGAAGCCTTATGTAGATATCGAAAGCAGATGATCAGAGAGATGTACAGGCTGCAAAAAATGCTTGCAAGTTATTAATATTTGTAGTATAATAGGATAAGGCGCAGTATGCCTGCGCGTTGTCCTATTGCTTTTTATGGGGGGTGCGGCGTTGAGAAGAGTTTTGTTGGCTGTTATGCTGTTTTTAGCGCTGGCACTTTGCGGGTGCGAGTCGCTGACATTCTCGGTGGATGGTCTTATGTCCGCGCCGAGCATTGCGGATGAACAGGCGGCTGTGCATCAGGCACTGATTGAAAGCGTTGGCAAATCGGTGACCTTGTGCTATCCCCGAAGCGGGGAATATCGCTCCGCATTCGTATTTGCCGATATAGATTCAGACGGAAGCGATGAGGCTCTGGCTTTTTACACCCCATCGCAGGCAGGCTCCTCTGAAAACGTAAGAGTGTCTGTTTTAGACAGCGATGGTGACGGCAGCTGGCATGCTATGTATGAGCTTGCCGGCAGGGGCAGCTCGATTGATACCGTCATGATAGCCGACTATGGGGATGCTGCGGATATCATAATAGGCTATGGCACCTCGCTCCACGCCGAAAACAACGTCAGCATATACAGATATGGCGACGGTATGCTTGCTTCGCGATTTGACGGCACCTATTCCGTGCTTGAAATGGCGGATATAGATAGCTGCGGAAATAAGGAGATAATAATAGTCCGCCGCACCGGAACCAGCGTTTCGGTAAGTATAATCAAAACTGACGATGGGCTTGACTATAAGACTAAGGACAGAACCCTGTATTCCTCGGCGGCTTCGATTGCCTCCAGCCGCTTTGGCGGACTGACCGACAGCCAGAACGCCATGTTTATAGACATTATTAACGAGGAGGGTGAGGTTGCGACAGAGGTCGTAACCTTCGTAAACGGTGAGATCGTGTCACCGACCTCAGACAATCCTCAGCTTTCCTGGCTTACGGTTCGCCCATCGGGATATCTGAGCGCGGACTATGACGGGGACGGTATAATAGAGATTCCGACCGTTTCACCGTTTTTGGGATACGCGTCCTCGCCGGGCGTTGAGCCTGTTTATATGACAAGCTGGCTTTCCTACAGCCTGGATATAGGGATGTTCTCGGCGGAGGCGTTTTCCTATTATGATGTTACCGGGGGATATGTTTTCACCATCCCGCAGAGATGGCTGAACTTCGTCACCGCCGTTAAAAGCGAGCAGTCAGGCGAAATATCCTTTGTAAAATACGATTACGAGACAGGCAATATTGCCGATATGCCTAAGCTTTTGAGTATAGCTGCGGTAAGCTCTGGCAATGAAAACGACTGGATAAACAACGGCTACTCCTACGTTGCGGGGGATGATTTTGTTTCCTGCATGTCTAAAACCCTCGCCGGGGCGGACGAGCCTTTGCTTTTAACTCAGGATGAAATAAGAAACAACCTTTATTATATATCATAGGCGGGATATCTGACTGATATCGAGCCGGAAAGGTAATGCTATGAAGCGGATTTTAGTTTGCGAGGATGAGGATTCCATCCGCGAATTTGTTGTGCTCAATCTTAAAAGAAGCGGATATGATGTGGTTGACGTCAACTGCGGCGAGGCGGCTGTAAAAGCCTTTGACGATAACGGCGGCGACTTTGACTGCGCGCTTTTGGATATCATGATGCCGGGGATAGACGGCTTTGCAGTATGCCGCCAGCTCCGCGAAAGAAGCGACAAGCTGGGAATAATAATGCTCAGCGCAAAATCACAGGAGATGGATAAGGTTTCATCCCTGATGATAGGGGCGGACGATTATATTACCAAGCCCTTTTCAATATCCGAGCTTATAGCGCGCGTCGACGCGATTTGCCGCAGGGTCAGCCTTATGGAGTCTGCCAAGGGCGAGCCTGATTCGCTTATACGGTCAGGACCGTTCACGTTGGACGCTAAGAGCAGAATGGTGCTTAAAAACGGCGTTCCGGTAGATTTGACCCAGGTGGAGTATCAGATAATGGAATACTTTTTGAAAAACCAGAATACCGCGCTGGATAGGGTAAGCATACTTCGCCACATATGGGGCGAAAGCTACTACGGCGAGGAAAAGATAGTAGATGTAAACATAAGAAGAATAAGAATGAAGATAGAGGATGAGCCATCCAACCCCAGGTATATTATAACTATCTGGGGGTATGGGTATAAGTGGGAAAGCAAGAGCTGATTTCGGGAGGATAAGCGGGTGTTTGGATCCTTAAGAAAACACAGTATAACCAAGCGCTGGCTTGTAAACTCGCTGGGAATAGTTATAGCCGTTCTTTTGGTAGTGGACGTTATGGGGCTTATACTTGCCAACAGCTATTATAAAACCACGATAAGGCAATATCTGACCTCCAAGCTGGACGGTATATCGTCGGAGCTTTTGAAATATCAGTCGTCATCCGGCTTCCGAGCCGAGGTGAGGGACATTATAGAAAAATTCGACGAAAAGGAAAAATACGAGCTGATGGCGGTAAACTCCACCGGAAGGGCAACCTTAACAAGCTCCGGCTTTGCCCCATCTGACTGGATGAATCTGGACGATTACCGTGAAGCCAAAAATTCCGAAGCAAGGTGCTGCTACCGCGAGCTTAAGCTTGAAAGCGGCGAGCGGGTCATGAGCTATATTGTAATGCTCTCGGGTCCTTCATATGAATACAGCGCGTTGAGGATAATGACCTCGATGGACGCTGTTCATAATCAGATGATAAAGCTGGGAATACTGTTTTCGGCGATAATTCTGGCAGTAATTCTTTTGATGTTCGTTTCGGGACTTTACTTTATCCGCTCGATAGTGCTTCCGGTAAGGCGGATGTGCGAAACCGCGCGCAGCTATGCCGAGGGCGACTTCCGCGAGAGGATAGAAAAAACCGAGGATGACGAAATAGGCGAGCTTGCCGACGCTATAAACTACATGGCAAACGAGCTTGAAAGCTCGGACAAGATGAAAAACGAATTTATCTCATCGGTATCTCATGAATTAAGAACGCCGCTTACGGCAATAAAGGGCTGGAGCGAAACCGCCCTGCAAATGCCGGATGACCCCGAAACAGTCGGCAAGGCGATGCGGGTCATCACCGGCGAAACCGAAAGGCTTTCGGATATGGTTGAGGAGCTTTTGGACTTCTCACGCATTCAGGACGGCAGATTTACTTTGCAGTTTGAAACCTGCGATATCCTTGCCGAGCTGGGGGACGCAGTGCTCATCTACACCGAGCGCGCCAAGGCGCTTGGAATCGAGCTTAAATATTACGAGCCCGAGATGCTCCCCTTCGTTCACGGCGACAGGGCAAGGCTTCGGCAGGTGTTTATAAATATAATTGACAACGCGGTTAAATATTCCAACCCGGGCGGCGTTGTTTCGGTTGAGGCTTACGAGAAGAAGGGCGAGATAGTTGTTCTTATATCTGATACCGGCGTTGGAATATCGGCGGAGGATCTGCCAAAGGTAAAAACAAAGTTCTATAAGGCGAATCAGACCCGCCGCGGCTCGGGAATAGGGCTTGCGGTTGCGGATGAGATAGTAAATATGCACGGCGGAAGCCTGATAGTAAATTCAAAGCTCGGCACCGGCACAACGGTTATGATAACTCTGCCCGGTATACAGCCGGGTAGCGGTCAGAAGTGATATGTAGCAATGCAAATCAATGCTTCGGAAAGGATAAAAGGTATATCAAATGAGCAAGACAGAAAACGCAGGAGTTAAGGCTCCCAAATTCAAATCAAAAATCGGCGGTCAGGCGCTTATTGAAGGAATAATGATGCGCGGCGTTGAAAAGGAGTGCATGGCGGTAAGGATGTCCGACGGAAACATATATCTCGAAGAGAAAACGCTTCCCAAGTCGAAATGGTATCAGAAGACCCCGTTTGTAAGAGGACCTGTGAACTTTGTAACCACCCTTATCAGCGGATACAAGTATATTTCAAAGTCGGCAGACAAATCCATGGAGGGCGAGGAAGCAGTGGAGCCATCCAAATTTGAAAAGTGGCTCAACGATAAGCTCGGCGATAAGCTGATGGGCGCTATTATGGTAATAGCAAGCGTTTTGGGCGTGCTTTTGGCTGTAGGACTGTTTGTTTACCTTCCTGCGCTTGCAACCAAGGGGCTTACTTTGCTGATACCCAAGCTTTCCGAGCTTTATGTTGTCAAGAACATCATTGAGGGTCTTATAAAGATACTCATATTCATAGCATACATCTGGCTGACAAGCCTTTTAAAGGATATCCGCCGCACCTATGAATATCACGGCGCGGAGCATAAAACCATCACCTGCTACGAGGCGGGGGACGAGGTAACGGTCGAGAACGTCCGCAAATACAGGCGTTTTCACCCACGCTGCGGAACATCGTTTATGTTTTTGGTGCTGTTTATATCAATCTTCGTAAACAGCATTTTCATGCTTCCATGGGACGCTGTATGGCTTCGTGCACTGCTGAAGCTCTGCGTTCTGCCGATAGTCGTTTCCATCGCATATGAGCTTATAAAGCTTGCCGGAAGATATGATAATATCTTTACAAAAATAATCTCCGCTCCCGGTCTGTGGATTCAAAGGCTCACCACCCGCGAGCCTGACGACAGCCAGATAGAGGTTGCCATAGCCGCCTTCCTGCCCTGCATTCCCGAAGATAAAGAGAAGGACAGATGGTAAGCGATAGCTTTGAAAACACAAAAAAGCGGCTTTCAGAGTGCGGCATAGAATCGCCCGAGTTTGAGGCAAGGGTGATTTTTGAGGAGCTTTTCGGCAGAAATTTCGGTAAGGATATCATAATGGGAAGGCTCAGGCGTGAGCTTTCTCAGAGCGAGAGCGCACACCTTGAAGACATGATAGCCCGCCGGATTTCGGGCGAGCCGTTGCAGTATATCATCGGCGAGTGGGAATTTTATGGGCTTCGCTTCAAGGTCGGCAAGGGCGTGCTTATCCCCCGGCAGGACACTGAAACGCTTGCAGACGCCGCATTATCGCTCTTGAAAGATGTAAAACAGCCTAAAATCATGGACTTATGCTCGGGCACCGGGTGCATACCGATTGCGCTTTCTTATCATCTTAGCCAAGCGCAGATTTATGCCGCTGAGCTTTATGATGATGCTTATAACTACCTCGAAGCCAACATCACAAATCACGGAAACAAGGTAAAGCCATATCGGCTGGACGCTCTGGATATTAACAGCGCCAAGCTCTTTTCCGAGCTTGATATGATAACCTGCAACCCGCCCTACCTGACAGGTGAGGATATGCTGGGGCTGCAAAAAGAGGTGTCATTTGAGCCTGAATCCGCCCTGTATGGCGAGGATGACGGACTTGAATACTACCGCATAATCCCGAAGATATGGCGGGATTCGCTTCGAAAAGGGGGATATATCCTGCTTGAAATCGGCTGCGAGCAGGCTAAGAGCGTTTCTGAAATCCTGAATGACTGCGGATACAGTGATATAACCGTCGTAAAGGACTTAGCAGGTAAGGATAGGGTGGTGCAGGCAAAAAGATAAGTCCATAAAAGCGGACTTAATGTGCTGTACAAACCCGAAAAAATATGTTATATTAATCTTGTAAAAAACCATTTTATATAGGAGGAATTCACATGGCAATGAAGAAAAACGCGGAAAAGAAAACCGCCCCCGAAATGCCCACCACCAAGGAGGAAAGGATGAAGGCGCTGGAAACAGCCATAGCGCAGATAGAAAAGGCCTACGGCGCAGGCGCGGTAATGCGTCTGGGTCAGAACACCACCATGAACGTTGAATCCATCCCCACCGGCTCGATGACCCTTGATATGGCGCTGGGCATAGGCGGAGTTCCGAGGGGAAGAATAGTTGAAATCTACGGTCCCGAATCCTCCGGTAAAACAACGGTTGCTCTGCATATTGTGGCAGAGGCTCAGAAGCGCGGCGGAGAGGTTGCTTTTATCGACGTTGAGCATGCGCTTGACCCTGTTTATGCCTCCCAGCTCGGGGTGGATATCGATTCCATGCTGGTTTCCCAGCCCGATTCCGGCGAGCAGGCACTCGAAATTGCCGAGGCTTTGGTTCGTTCGGGAGCTATCGATGTTATCGTCTTAGACTCCGTAGCCGCTATGGTAACCAAGGCGGAAATCGACGGCGAAATGGGCGATAACCATGTCGGACAGCTTGCAAGGCTGATGTCTCAGGCTATGAGAAAGCTTACAAGCGTTATATCCAAATCAAACTGTGTTGCAATATTCATCAATCAGGTAAGAGAGAAGATAGGCGTTATATACGGCAACCCGGAAACAACCCCCGGCGGCAGAGCGCTTAAATTCTATTCCTCTGTCAGAATCGAGGTAAGAAAGGGCGAAGCCATTAAGAACGGCGCCGAGGTTATAGGCAACAGAACAAGGTGCAAGGTCGTTAAGAACAAGGTTGCCCCGCCCTTTAAGGAAGCGGAGTTCGATATTCTTTACGGCAAGGGAATCTCTCGCCTGGGCGAGGCCGTTGACATTGCAACCGAGCTTGACGTTATCCACAAGGCAGGCGCATGGTTCAGCTACGAAGGCAATAAGATAGGTCAGGGCAGGGAAAACACCATGACATTCCTGAAAGAGCACCCGGATATGCTTGCCGAGGTCGAGGCGGCTATAATGGAGCGCAAGAATTCGCTTGTAATGGCATCGAAGAAGAACAAGAAGGAAGCCGAACTTAATCAGGCTTCGGAAGCTGCGGCTGACAAGACCGTTGAAAGCAAGTCTGCGGCGTCGGTAGTAGTTGAAGCGGATGATGAAAATTTTGATGAGTTCACCCCGGCGGAATAATCCCATAAAATCATGAAAATAACTTCTATAGAGCAATTTAAGGGCAAAACCCTTAAAGTAAGCTTTGAAAGCGGCGAGCCGATTTTTATAAATTCGGATATCGCCGCCGAGTATCATATTCAAAAGGATATGGATATTCCGCAGGGCGGGATTGACGATATCGTCCGCGCGAATGACGCTCGCCGCGCCAAGGAGCGCGCACTCTACCTTTTGGACAACCGCGATTATTCCTATGCGGAGCTTTTCAAAAAGCTTGCCGACAGCTATGACGAGGATATCTGCTATGAGGTATTGAACCGCCTTGCAGAGATAGGCTGTATCGACGACAGAAGATATGCGCGGTATCTTGCCGAGAAGCTCTGCACCGTTAAAAAATACGGCTATTTCAAAGCGCGTGAAGAAATGCGCCTTAAAGGGCTTTCAAGGGATATCATAGAAGAAGCCTTGGCGGATTACTCCGAGGACAGCTCAGAGCGTATAATGGAGCTTATCGATAAAAAATACGCAAGATATCTCACCGACGAAAAGGGCGTTAAGAAGGTAAAAGCCGCCCTTGCCCGGCTGGGATATTCCTTTGCGGATATAAACGCCGCCATCAGCGAATATACAAGCGGCGAATCAAGCGAATTCGACGATTTTGACGAATTTAACGAAGGAGACTTTTAAGGGTATGGCAGTAAGAGTTGGAATGGTTTCCTTGGGCTGTCCCAAAAACCAGGTGGACGCCGAGCATATGCTTTATAACCTGCGCGAGGAGGGCTATGAGATAATAGCCGACGCCGCGCTTGCAGATGTTGTAATTATCAACACCTGCGGATTTATCGAATCAGCCAAGCAGGAGGCTATCGACAATATTCTGGAGTTCTGCACCCTGAAGCAGGAGGGCAGGCTTAAAGCGGTAATAGTGACCGGCTGCTTAGCGGAGAGATACCGCGACGAGGTGCTGAAGGAAATCCCCGAGGTTGACGCTGTTTTAGGCATAGGTGCCAACGAGCTTTTGGGGGAGACTATTAAAAAGGTGTTTGCAGGCGAGCGGAGCATCGGCATGTATGGCGACAAGTATTCGCTGATAATAGATTCCCGCAGGATTATATCCACCGAGAATTTTGCTTATCTTAAGATAGCCGAGGGATGCAGCAACTGCTGTACATACTGCGCAATACCATACATCAGGGGCAAATACCGTTCGCGCAGGATGGAGGGGATTATCAACGAAGCCAGGTGGCTTGCCAAAGTCGGATTCAAGGAGATAATCCTTGTTGCGCAGGATACCACCCGCTACGGCGAGGATATCTATGGCAAGGGAATGCTGCCCGAGCTTCTTACCGAGCTGTGCAGAATTGACGGCTTAAAGTGGATAAGAACCCTATATTCCTACCCCGAAAGAATCACGGATGAGCTTATAGACGTAATTGCGCGCGAGCCTAAGTGCGTAAAATACTTGGATATCCCTATTCAGCACTGCGATGATAATGTTTTGAAGCGGATGAACCGCCGTTCGACCGAGGCTGAGCTGCGCTCTCTCATTGCAAAGCTGCGCGAAAGGATTCCCGGAATAATCCTTAGAACCACCCTTATAGCGGGCTTCCCGGGGGAAACCAAAGAGCAGTTTGAAAAGCTCTGCGAATTCGTAAAGGAAATGCGGTTTGACAGACTGGGCTGCTTCGCCTACTCGCAGGAGGAGGGAACACCGGCGGCTCTTATGCCCGACCAGATTGATGAAGAGGAAAAACAGCGCCGCGCAGACATCATCATGCAGGAGCAGATGCTTATAAGCGATGAAAAGTGCCAAGAACAGCTCGGCAAGGTCTTTGAAACGGTAGTGGAAGGCTTCGACCGCTACGCCGAATGCTGGTACGGCAGAAGCGCCGCAGAAGTCCCCGAAATCGACGGAAAGATATTCTTCACCACCAAAGACCCTGTTTCTGTTGGCGATTATGTATATGTCAAAATAACCGACACTATGGATTATGATTTGCTTGGCGAAGTAGTGCAGGGCAGTTGATCTGATAGAGATTTCATGAAAGGCATGGTTATAGCTATGAATCTACCCAACAAACTAACTATTATAAGAGTGGCGCTGATACCGGTGTTTGTGTTCTTTGCGCTGTGGCAGTTTTCAAAATTCAATATCCTTATCGCGCTTGCGGTTTTCGCCATTGCATCATATACCGATATGCTTGACGGCAAAATCGCCCGGCGGGATAATTTAATAACCAACTTCGGAAAGTTCTTAGACCCGCTTGCGGATAAAGCACTTGTTATGGCGGCGCTGCTGGTGTTCGTGGATATGGGCTGGGTAAGCTCTATACCTGTGATGATAATTCTTTTCCGCGAGTTTATGGTTTCGGCTCTGCGGCTGGTAGTAAAATCCGGGGACGGCGTTGTTATCGCGGCGGGATGGTTCGGCAAGGTAAAGACAGCTTTTACCATGATAGAGATAATCATAACCCTGCTTATCCACGGAATCATGGCTGTAGGCGCGCCGATATCGCCTGAGGCGGCTTATATTATTGACACTATACTTGTATGGATTGCGGCAATCTTGACCGCAGGCTCGGGCGCGCAGTATCTTTGGGCATACCGCAAGGCGATAGACCCCAACGATTGATTTATTCTGATATCGCATCGAAAGGAATCACTAAGCAATGAAACACAAATGGTTGTTTTATTTCACGGGCTTTATATCCGGGCTTTCGGTTATGGCTATTGAGCTGGGCGCTTCAAGACTGATGGCGCCCTACTTTTCGTCTTCGCAGATAGTGTGGACTATAATCATCGGCACGATAATGATAGCTATGGCTTTAGGAAACGTTATCGGCGGGCGAATGGCAGACAAGTACAAAACCCCTGACCGCCTTTTCGGCTGGATATTCGCCGCCGCTACCTGGACAATGCTCATACCGCTGGTAGGAAAGTTCATAATTGCGGGGACGGCGCTGGTGCTTGCGCTCTTTGTAAAAACGGGATATCTTATAGCCGCGGCGTTTGTAAGTTGCATACTGGTGTTTGTGTTCCCGCTGATGGTTTTGGGAATGGTAACGCCTAACCTTGTAAAATATGCCGTTACAAGCTTGGAGGAAAACGGCAGAACCTGCGGAATTATTGAGGCCTGCAACACGGTGGGAAGCATAATAGGAACATTTTTGCCCACCTTCGTAACGATTCCGTATGTTGGAACCTCGATGACCTTTGTAATATTTGCGAGTGTTTTGTATATCGTATGCATAGCCTACTTCTTTTTTCGGAAGAAAAACCGCGTTAAAGCTTCATCTATAGCCTGTGTTGCGCTTGCGGCAGGCGTATTATCGACAAATATAGGAACAGCCTTCTGGGCGGATAATATCATCTACGAGGGCGAATCAATCTATAACTACCTAAGGGTTGAGGATACCCCACAAGAGGTTATATTTTCCACAAACGTTCTTTTCGGCGTGCAGTCGATAAAGCGCAAGATTCCCGGGCTTTCAAAGATGTTCTTTGACTACGACCTTGCCGCGCCGATAATGGCTGGGGCGGGGGAGAATTCCGAAATTTCAGTCCTGATTTTGGGGCTTGGAACCGGAACCTTCGCCACGCAGTGCGAATATTACTTCGGGATAAACGACATCGATGGCGTGGAGATAGACAGCAAGATCATCGACTTATCGCATGAGTATTTCGACCTTCCCGAGTGCGTGAACACCTTCGCGCAGGACGGCAGGGCTTTCATAGCCGGAACGGATAAGATGTATGACGCTATCATGGTGGACGCTTATCAGGATATAACTATACCCTTTCAGATGTCGAGCGTTGAATTTTTCAAAGAGGTCAAAAGCCACCTGAAGCCGGGCGGGGCGGTTGCCATCAACATGAATATGTTCAGCGAGAGCGACAGCGGCGAAACCATAAACGACTGGCTCTGCGGAACGGTTTCAAACGTGTTTGACAGCGTTTACTCTGTACGCGCAAGCTCAAATTTGGAGCTTTTCTGCTCTGACAGCTATGATGTTCACGAGCAGCTTGAAGCAAAGCTCGGCACTATCGAGGACAACCAGCTGTATCACTTCATGAGGGATATTTCGGATTCGATGACAAAGGTCGAAAAAACCGACCTTATCCTTACAGACGATAAAGCACCTGTGGAGCTTCTGAGCATGAGGGTGTTAGACGAGATGATAAATGAGGAGCTGGAGTATCTTAAGGAATCAATCAAGGGCAAGGGCATAAAGGAGCTTTATGAAATGCTGGTTGAGGGAGCTTGACGAAAGGAAGCTGTAATTCATGAGTGCTTCTCATTTTGAAATACGGATAGGCTCGGAAAGTCAAAAGTCCGAGATATATGCAAAATATCCCCATACAAAACTAGTGATCCGCGAAGGCGGAGCGTTGATGGTGGCTGTTGACGGAAATGAAATCATAGGCTTTTTGTGGATGTTTAAGCGGAAAATATCAGCCCCGATTGATGAATATGAGTGGTTCATAAATGTAATCGATGTTCCGGATGCTGCCAACCGCTGCAAGGGCGTTGCAAGCGGGCTTGTTAAAGAGGCTAAACGCTTTGCCAAAAGCGACGGCGCATATCAAATCAGCGCCTACTGCGATATCGCCAACATTCCTTCGCATATGCTTTGGAGGAAAAATGGTTTTGCAATTCAGCCGGCGTATGGGGCTGATGGGGCTGTGGTTGGCTCGTTTGTGGGATTTGTACTGTAATTGTAATACATAAAGAAAAGCTCAGGCAAATCTGCCTGAGCTTTTCATTATGTCATATCATATTACTTAAACTGCCACTGGTCGAGATTGATTTCGCTGCCGCCGAATACAAGGTAAACATCATGCTCACCGGTGATGGCTTCGCTAAGCTCGCAGTAAACTGTGCTGTAATCCTCAGCGGAGCTGAACTGAATCGCTCCTACGGGGGCAGAATCCTTATCGTCAAGCCGGATTTCTATAATGCCCTCGCCCTTGACTCGCGCCGCAAAAAGCTTTGCGCCTTCCTTGCCGAAGTCCGCGCCGCAGACGACCGTCCAGCTGCCGTCATTGCCGATTGCCGCCATGCTGCCAGAAACCTTTTTATACTCGATTCCGGCGGTGACGTTTGAAGTTTCGCCCTCGTTGGTCTTAAATGGGTCAAGCTTCTTGATCTGACCTACGCCCTTTGAGGTCATGGTGCCCATTTTGAACTCGGACTTTTTGGTGTCAACCTCCAGCGCGTCGACGTTCATGCTTCTGTAGCCGCTTGCGCCGTTGAGATGCATATTGTCAAGCAGCGAGACGTTCTGGTAGAACAAATAGTATTTGCCGCCGAACTCCTGCAAGTGAGTATGGTTGTTCGAGAAGGAAAGACCGTAATATGTGGGGTTCATAAGGTATTCGCCCTTGTACTCCCATGAATCGGCTTTAAGAGGGTCGCTTGATACCATGTAGCACATGGTGCACATCTGGGGCATTTCGTAGGGGGAATATTTATCCGACCATTCGTCGCGCGGCTTCCAGTTGGAGCAGTAGGTCAAGTAGAACTTGCCGTCGATATAGTTAAGCTCGTTAGCCTCGAAGTGATAAGGCGCTTCGATTACCGCTATCTTAGAATCGAGGGATATCATATCCTCGCCAAGCCGTGCAATTCGGCAGTTGCGGGTGTTCATGCCGGTTTCGCCTTCTTGCTGAGGGTCGCCGCCGCCGAAGGCTATCCATCCCACGCCGTCATCATCTATAACAACTCCGGGGTCGAATACCCAGCAGATGGGATCGTCCTTAAGCTCGGCAGTGTCGCCGCTGGTGAGGGGATGACTGAGCGGG
>CALDFS010000035.1 GCA_937942105.1 uncultured Ruminococcus sp.
TGAATCCTTATCGCCAAAACGCTCAAAGTATCTAAGGAAAGATTCCTGAGTTACATCCTCTGCGCTCTCCCGGGAGCGGAGCTTAAAATAGCAGTAGCGGTAGATTTTATCGTATTCGTCTTCAATGCTCACAGGCTTCACCCCCTTCTATGATGTATAACGTTTGAGCAGTGCGGAATGTGCGGGTATCCCGAAAAAATCTTAAAAATATTCCGAATCGCTTGCAATATAGCCTGAAATATGCTTTAATATAGAGAGTATAATTTGAAAGGAAACTAAAATGGCTATAACAACAGTATTGTTCGATCTGGACGGCACACTTCTGCCGATGGATCAGGATTCATTCACAAAGGGATATTTCAAGCTACTTGCCAAGAAGCTTTTGCCATATGGCTATGAGCCGCAGCAGCTTATTTCCTCGATATGGTCGGGAACCGAAGCCATGGTTAAAAACGACGGCTCTGTTACCAATGAAGAAGCCTTCTGGGCAAGATTCGGCGAGATATACGGCGAAAAAGCCGAAAAGGATAAGCCCATATTTGAGGAGTTCTACGCAAAGGATTTCCAGCTTGCCCGCGAGTTCTGCGGATTCAATCCGGATGCGGCAAAGACAGTCTCAGAGATTAAAAGTATGGGGCTTCGGGTTGCGCTTGCAACCAACCCCATATTCCCATCATACGCCACAGAGTCGCGAATCGGCTGGGCGGGGCTGTCGCCTTCCGATTTCGAGCTTTACACAACCTATGAAAACTCGCGCTGTTCAAAGCCGAATCCGCGCTATTACTGCGCGATATTAAGCGCACTCGGCGTGAAGCCTGAGGAGTGCATCATGGTCGGAAACGACGTCGGCGAGGACATGGTTGCATCCAGGCTTGGTATGAAGGTCTTTCTGCTGACCGACTGCCTTATCAACAAGGCAGATGAGGATATATCAATATATCCCAGCGGAAGCTTTGCCGAGCTGAGGGAGTATATCCTGAAAAACAAATAAAATTGGCAGAAAAATATTTAAGCGGGATCGGTCATATTCTGACTAATCCCGCTTTTAATTGTGTCTTATCTTAGCTTATTTATGTGTTCCCTCAAAGAACAGTGCCAGCGCCCCCGGTCCTACATGGGAGCCGCAGACAGGCTCGTACACAACTATTGTCGGCTCGCCCGTGAAGCCCTTTGCCCTAAGTGCGGAAACAAGCTCGTTCGCGCCCTCCTCATTGTCGGCGTGGTTAATGTATATCGGGGCTGATTTGTCCTTTACAAGCTTATCGTATTTATCCGCAAGGGTGGAAATTGCCGATTTTCTGCCGCGCACCTTGCCTATAACAACTATCCTGCCGTTGGGATCTCCGGTTAAAACCGGCTTGATGTTGAGAAGGATTCCAACCGCCGCTTCAAAGTTTGAAAGCCTTCCGCCGCGCTTTAGGTATTTCAGGTCGTCAACGGTGAAATACTGGCAAAGAGTTGTTATGTTGGACATTGTAGAATTTACAACATCGTAGAACGACCTGCCCTCCTTTATCATCTCGGAGGCTCTTATTACCAGCAAGCCCTCGCCCAGACCTGCACCCAAAGAGTCTATAGCCGCTATTTTGCGCTCGGGATATCTCTCCGCAAGCTCCTTTGCGGCTATATCGGCGGCGCTTGCCGAGCCGCTTACCGCGCCGGACATTCCGATGTATATAACATCGTCCCCCGCTTTAAGGGCGACCTCAAACGGTATGATATATGTCACAACGTTGATCATTGACGTCTTTATCTGAGCGCCCGCGCGCATCTGGGCATAGAAATCCTTGGCGTCAAAACCTGCAAAGCTGTTGTATTCCTGAGTGACGCCGTTGATTGAATATGAAAACGGTATAGCCGAAACATTGTACTTTTCTACCATTTCTGTTGAAAAGTTCGATGAAGTGTCTGTAAATAATCT
>CALDFS010000036.1 GCA_937942105.1 uncultured Ruminococcus sp.
GTCTTTCCTGAACTTCAGGAAAAGTATTTGGCTGATCCGCATTCCGGAGCTTGCCCTTGCTTTAAGGCAGGGGACACGTTTTTTCTGAAAAGGACATCCGAGCAGGATGACTTTTATCATATGATGAACGGCAGATTTTGCGGTGAAGCGTGGGACGCTATCAGCCGATATGTTTACACGGCTCTGCAGGGCGGCTCAATCATGCACAAGTGGACAAACGACGAGCGCGTGATGATCGCTTGCTGTAATGATGGCACGCGCCCTGTAATCTTCAAAATTGAGCGGATTGATATTCCCGAGACTGATGAGGAGCGGGAATGGCTGGAAAAGCAGAACTTTAAAAACACTGTAAATGACGCTTACACAGGATGACGGATTAGCGTTATTGTGCGATTAAAGATTCCATAGTATAGTACAAAAAAGATGTTGACAAATCAACATCTTTTTGCTATAATTAACCTTGTAAGATATTTCTATATACAAGTCTCAGCCAAAAGAGATAAGCACACGAACCGGTACCCAAGTTTTGGACTGAGCAAATCATATCGCATTAATTGGAGGCAGTAAAAAATGATTTCAATCTTCGAAACATTTTCGGAGTACATAGTAGAAATGAACAGATATTTACAAAGAATCAAAGAGCTTGAGATGAACAAGCTCGGCCTACACGCCAAGCACACAATGTGTCTCTATTACCTCGGCAAGCACCCCGAGGGTTTGACACCCTCCGAGCTCACCAAGCTCTGTTGCGAGGATAAGGCGGCGGTTTCAAGAGCACTTGCCCAGCTTGAAAGCGGGGGACTGATAGTCCGTGAGATTCCCGAAAATAAGAGGGCTTACCGTACCGTCTACAATCTCACTGAGGACGGCAAAACGACCGTCAAGTGCCTGAATGACAGGGTTGAAGCCGCACTTTCCGGATGCAGTATCGACATGGCAGACGAAAAACGTGAGGAATTCTACACATCTCTGAAAACTATTCTCGACAATCTGAAAGCATACGTCGAAACGCAGGAAAGCGGCAGCGATGCCGGCTCGGATGGCAAAGTTTAAACGCCGCACTCCCGATACGCCGCAAAGGAGGCAAATCCGCTCTATCCAGTACCCAAGTTGTGGAATGCGCAGGAGCTTGAAAGAATCTACAGAAAGGTGATGAAAACCAATGGATAAAACCGAAATTCAAAAGCTTTTAAACAGCCAAGGGGAGTTTTTCCTGACCGGCAAAACCCTGCCCATAGCCTACAGAAGGGAAGCTCTCAAAAGGCTTTATAAAGCAGTTGGGGATAATGAAGCCCTCCTTGCCGATGCGCTTTATTCCGATTTGGGAAAGAGCAGGCAGGAAAGCTATATGTGTGAAATCGGGCTTGTAAAGAGCGAAATCGGATATATGCTCAGACATATGCGCAGCTTTGCAAGGGAACACAGGGTTCACACCCCGCTTGCCCAAACTCTTTCAAGAAGCTTCATCAAGCCATCTCCATATGGCAATGTTCTTATTATGAGCCCATGGAATTATCCTGTTTTGTTGACGCTGGAGCCTTTGACAGACGCTCTTGCTGCAGGAAATACAGCCATCATCAAGCCAAGTGCATATTCGCCCGCAGTATCGGAGGTCTTAGATAAGCTTATCAGCGGTTGTTTTCCTAAGGAATATGTCGCAGTCGTCAAGGGCGGACGGCAGGAAAACGCCAGCCTTTTGGACTGTGATTTTAACTATATCTTCTTTACAGGAAGCAAGACGGTCGGCAAAGAGGTTATGAAAAAGGCATCCGATAGGCTTATACCTATCACCTTGGAGCTTGGCGGAAAAAGCCCCTGTATAGTGGATAAATCCGCCAATATTAAGCTTGCGGCGAAGAGAATAGTATTCGGAAAGTTTGTAAACTGCGGTCAAACCTGTGTTGCTCCCGATTATATTTACTGCGATTCAAGTATCAAGGGGCGTTTGATTGAGGAACTGAAACATCAGATTCAAAGGCAGTACGGCGAAAGTCCTCTTGACAACAAGGACTACGGCAAAATCATCTCAAAAAAGCATTTTGACCGTATAATCAGGCTGATTGATTCGGAAAAGACGGTCTTCGGTGGCAAAACCATCCCGCAGGCTCTTAAAATCGAGCCGACTATTATGGATAACGTCAGCTGGGATGATGCTGTTATGCAGGAAGAAATCTTCGGACCTGTTCTGCCGATTCTTGAATATAAGAGCCTTGAGGAAGCTGCGGATAAAATCAATTCGATGGATTCGCCGCTCGCACTTTATATCTTTTCCTCTGACAAAAGGAATATCGACTTCGTTAAAAACCGCATACAATTCGGCGGAGGATGCATCAACGATACCCTTATCCACCTCGCAACAAGCGAAATGGGCTTTGGCGGAGTAGGAGCAAGCGGCATGGGCTCCTACCACGGCAGGGCGGGATTTGATGCGTTTTCCCATAAAAAGAGCATAGTTGATAAAAAGACTATTATCGACCTGCCGATGAGATACCAGCCGTATACCAAGCTTTATGAGAAGATGGTGCGGGGCTTTCTTAGGTGATAGCTAGCTGAATAGAAAATCCGCCCTGAAAGGCTTCATTTTTCAGGGCGGATATTTTATTGTACCTGTCAATTTTTCTCCATTCAAATCAAGGCATTAAGCGGGTATAAAGAGTTAGTCAGATATGGTATGCGGAACGGTATATACACAAAGGGAATCATAACGTAAAATGACTTACCGCCATTTCAAACTTCATCCCTCAAGCCCCTTTTTCTCACACCCGCCGCAATCACTGCACCCATTACAGCAAATCCTCATCCCGCAAGTCCGGCAGCGTTCACGAAAGCTCGGTACATACAACCTCTCCTCGGGAATGGGATATCCCCAGTCATCATACAGCTTAAAATGCATCGGCTTGCCCTGATAGCTAAGTCCCGAGCGATGAGCCTGCTGACTTTGCAGGCTGTTTCCTTCAAGCTTATAAAGCTTCCCATCCTTTACAAACCTTCGTCCGGTTCCACAGAATACGAAGGTAACATCAAAGTCCACGCACTCCTCCCTGAGCGACTTCACCCAATCATAGTGGCACGGTCTTGCACCGTCGTAATTCTCGCCGTCGCAAAGCACCTGTTCAATCTGACCCGATTCAAGATATTTTCGGATACTTACTGGACCGATAAATGGCGCACACATTATGCCCTTGTGCTTGAAGGGAAGATCAAGCAGTATCGGTATTCGCTCATCGGCGCGCTTTTGATTCTCCGCTGTAACATTAAAGAAGATATTCTCCCAGCCATCGCCCCAGTTGTATGGGAGATGCTCAGCAACCCGCTCCGGGCGTTTAGTTAGAAGAAAGAACTTCACATCAGGGCGCTGTGACATGATTTCCCACGCCTCATCCCGCCACTCATCGGCTTCCTCCAAGAAAAAATCGCTTGTCATGCAAACACGGATCATTTCGCCGCTTTTGACCTTGTAGTTACCCTGACGGTCCTTTTGAAGGGGATATCTGAAATTCGTCTTAGTCCTGTAAATGTCGCTGCCGTCTTTATCCCTCATGCGGTCTAAAAAGAACATATAGCAGTGGTCGCAGCCCTCGCTCTTTTTTCGGCAGCCATGCCACGGATTCCATATATCATGCATTGTAAATCATCTTTCACGAATCAGACTTTCCGGGATACTTCTCGGTCCGCGCACCGCATAAACCCCATGCTCCTGTAACAATTTCATCCCGATGGGATATTTTTCATAGCTCTGCACAAGCTGAAGCCGCATAACATGGCTCATGCTCACGTTATCGTCGGAATATCTGTAGGGGATATCAACCTCTACCGCCTTGCATTTGTACCTGATGGCGGAGACCGGCGCGGCTACGTACATATACACTGTATCGCCCACGGCGATGTGATTGCTCTGCTTCCAAAGGAAGATGTGCTCCGGGTTCTCGTTGATGGCTGATTCGATGTCGTAATACTTCGGATTCGCAGGAACAAGCCAATTTGTGTTTCTCAATACGTGACCGGTGCGCTTGCTTTTTTCTTTAGTGATTTCATAGCTCATATCCAGCAGAGGGAAAATATCTTTAACGGGAACTGTGCCGTCCAAAAGAATCGTTATCCAACTGTCACGGTGCATATGATATGCCGGGAGATATCCCGGAACCTCCCGCAGAGAACCCGATAGCAGGGGATCGCACTTGATATTCAGAACATCCACATATTCCTTGCCATTAAGCCCGAGCTTCTCCCTCGGCACATCCATAAAAAGCGCATACCACTTTTTAGAATCGGCATGGCGCAGTACAAGGTATGAAGGAGCTATCCGAAACGGCGCGTCCGGGACGGTGCTATAGGTTTTCTTCGCATAATCCAGCATCTGTTCCTTAATCGTTTTCATGCTTGAACCCCCACACCATAATCTGATAAAAAATCGGCATCAAATCTCTGCCCTTTTCCGTAAATGAATACTCCACGTGGGGTGGTATCTCGTTGAACTGCACACGCTTTATAAATCCGTCCTCTTCCAGATCCTTCAAGACGTTTGATAGGGTAGCGTTTGCAATGCCCGGAAGGTCTCTTTTAATCTCCCCGAAGCGGGCAGGATCGTGTATGCAAAGTTCATACAAAATCTGCGATTTCCATTTGCCCTGAAGCTTTTGAAGCAGCGGCGTAACAGGGCAGTTTCCCTGATCGGTCACAATTCCTTTCTTAACGTCTACAAGATATTGCTCATAGCTCATATATTCCTGATTGTTCATAGCGGTAATCTCCTTGTTACTATGTAATGAAAAAGTTACTACTTGATTTCTTTTATGAATATAGTATAATATTATTACTATTAGATGTCAAGATATCTGCCTTTTATATCGATATGCTGACCTGAGAAAGTGAGATTTATATGCCGATTAAAGAAATAGAAGTTAAAAGCGTAATGACAAAATCCAATCTTCCGGTAGCAGATTTCTCGGTAAATCCCTATGTGGGATGCACACACGCCTGCAAATATTGCTACGCCTCCTTCATGAAGCGCTTTACCAATCACCCTGAGCCGTGGGGAAGCTTCGTTGATGTGAAGTACTGGCAGGAAATCAAGAACCCCACTAAATACGCAGGTAAGGAAGCCTTCATCGGTTCTGTGACCGATCCATATCAGCCCTGCGAAGCCGAATATAAGCGAACAAGAGCCTTGCTGGAGCAGCTGCAGGGAAGCGGAATAAGCATCAGTATCGCCACAAAATCAGACCTTGTTCTGCGTGATATCGACCTGATAAAGACATTTCCCAACGCACGCGTTTCGTGGTCTATAAACACCCTTGACGAGGATTTTCGCAAGGCGATGGACAACGGAGTAAGCATAGAGCGCAGGCTTGCCGCCATGAAGCAGTTTTACGATGCAGGAGTGCAGACAACCTGTTTTATCTCGCCGATTTTCCCCGGTATCACCAACCTTAAAGAGATAATTCTCGCGGCGAAAGACAGGTGCAATCTTGTATGGCAAAAAAACCTGAATCTGCGCGGCGACTACAAAGGAAGAATACTTGACTGGATTCAAGATAACCATCCTGAGCTGGATGGGCTGTATCACAGCATATACACGAAAAACGACCGCTCATACTGGGCGGAACTCGATGAAGAAATGAGAGAATTCACTGCTGCCGAGGGATTCCAGTATGTCCGGGACGATGATTCGAAAAGATCGCCTTTCGGTGAGCTTCCGATTGTTGTGAATTACTTCTTCCATGAAGAGATCATACCATCTGCTAAGAAAGAAAAGACTAAATAAAGAACAGCGCCGAGTTGTCAGCCACAGTACAATTCGGTGCTGTTTTTTAAAAATAATCTTGATTTTCCAATTGATATAGTATATAGCAATGAATATTGATGGCACATCTGCCATTGATTTTCAATGAGCGGAGCAATATTATGGAAATCAAACGTGAAAAATATCTGAATGACTTAATTAACCGTATGCACAATTGGCTGATTAAGGTAATAACAGGAATCCACGGAAGCGGGAAGTTATATCTGCTTTTCAGAATATTCAAAAACTATTTGATAAGTACGGGTGTCGATGAGGAACGCTACTGTAACGCTTCATAGTCGAACATATTTTTTCTAACTTGAGCGGTATTATTGATTCTTTGACAAATCAAATTCAATTTTTTTAGATTATCTTCTGACTTTATGCAGAACATCTTGTCTATAGGGGTAAGGTATACCAAAACTGACTTTCCTTTTTCAATAAGCGTCATAATGTTGCTGTAAGTGCCACGGCTTTTACCATCCCAAATCATCAGACCGAAATCTGCATCGTCTGCCATAGCTAAGTCTTTCTGCCTGTAAAAATCAAATCCTTTATATGTTTGCGGTGCCGAAATGCTTTTAACCGTCCAATTTCCTACGTTGTTTCTTGCAATACCATTGCTGGCATAAACAGATACCTTGGTATATCCTAGTGAAGCAAAATATGTCTGTACAGACTTGTCAACTCCATAGCAATCTCCGACAATTACATCAAAACCGTTATTAAATATTGAGTGCATCTTCTTTATAACAGTAGGAGAAAGCGTTTTAACAGAACGAGCGCCCGATATAAATATTTTCATACAATCACCTCTGGAATGTTAGCCGTCCGCGTATGCACAAGTGCAAAATAGTATATATTGTTTATTAATGGGTCAGATCGTAGCACTGAGGTACATTCGTTTGCAGTGCTGCCTGTATCATATACATCGTCGACCAGTAGTACATTGCATTTACGTTTTGCTGGTTTAGTCTGTATAATTGTTCCGCTAAGATTCTTAGATTCTTTTACCATGGATTTAGCAGGCACTTCTGAAATCTTCTCCAAAACATCAGTGCAACAAGGAATGTTTAAGGAAGAAGATAGTGCTTCGGCGATAAGGAACATCGGTTGAATGTTACGTTTTTGAGTAGGCGGAACCGGTAGGATAATATCAATATTCAAATCTTTTAGCCAATAGTTAAGAAAATCTGAACATATATTTGCAATAGCATCTCCATTATTATTATTTCCTCTGTATTTCATATCATGCAATAGTTTACCGATCGATGAGTATTTGTTATCAAAATGAGGGTTACCGAAGACATCATAGTAGCAGAATTCACTACTAGTAACATATATGTCGAAAACATAACCTTCTGTCCATGAGCCTTTAATACATATTGGCACAACACTCACCTCGAATAGAATAATATCTACAATATTATTATATCACATTAGAATTAAATGTCAACATCATAAAATAAAGAACACTGCGGTAATGCGCAACGTTTTATTTTAGAATCTACAAACCAGATGATCTTAGTCTATCTATTGACATTGGCACGATTTCATATTATAATACACACCGCAAATCATCGTTCAGTAGTAAATATATGATAACAACAAAAATCAGCCGCAAGGTTTGGAGATAAACTATGAAAATTCAACTTTCAGATCACTTTACATACAGCAAGCTGATACGCTTCACCCTGCCATCAATAGCCATGATGATATTCACATCAATCTATGGTGTGGTTGACGGCTTCTTCGTATCAAACTTTGCAGGAAAAACGCCTTTTTCTGCTATAAATATTATCTGGCCTTTTCTGATGATAATGGCGACAGTCGGTTTTATGTTCGGAACAGGCGGAACAGCTATAGTTGCAAAAACCTTCGGCGAAGGCAGCAAGGAAAAAGCAAACGAATATTTTTCACTGTTTATCTATGTAGCGTTCGCATTGGGCGTGATTTTCGCGATATTTGGCATAGTCTTTATCCGCCCGATAGCTGTTCTGCTCGGAGCGGAAGGGGAGCTGCTTGAAAACTGCGTCGTCTATGCCCGAATCATTCTTACCACTCTGCCGTTTTATGTATTACAGCTTTTGTTTCAGAGCTTCTTTCCCGCAGCTGAAAAGCCGCAGCTTGGTCTTGCGGTGACTGTTTCGGCAGGCGTCACAAATATGGTTCTCGATGCTGTGCTTGTAACCCTCTTGCCACAGGAATACAAGCTTGCAGGCGCCGCAATCGCAACGGCAATGAGCCAGTTTGTAGGCGGAGTCATCCCGCTTATTTACTTCTTCCGTAAGAACAGCAGCATTCTGCGCCTTGGCAAAACGAACTTTGATGGCAGAGCGATTCTGAAAGCCTGCACAAACGGCTCATCGGAGTTTATGAGCAATGTTTCAATGAGCATTGTCGGTATGCTCTATAATATTCAGCTTCTGAAATATGCCAAAGAAAACGGTGTTGCCGCCTATGGCGTCATGATGTATGTCAGCATGATTTTCTCCGCAGCTTTTATCGGATATTCCATCGGCACAGCACCTGTTATCAGCTACCACAACGGCGCGCAGAATTATAAGGAATCAAAAGGGCTGTTCAGAAAAAGCCTGATTATGATAGGCGCCTTCGGTATTGCCATGGTAGCAGCGGCAGAGTTGTCGGCTATTCCCTTAGCAAAAATCTTTGTAGGATATGATGCAGAGCTTATGGCACTTACTGTATCAGGGTTCAGAATATTTGCGCTGTCCTTCATATTCATGGGCTTCGCCATTTTCAGCTCGGGATTCTTTACCGCTCTTAATGATGGCTTGACCTCCGCACTGATATCCTTTCTTCGGACACTGGTATTTCAGATAGCCGCTGTTCTGCTTCTTCCGATGATTTGGGGGATTGACGGCGTTTGGATTTCTATTGTAGTTGCAGAAGTAATGGCGGTTGTTATATCTGCGGTATTTCTTGTTATAAGGCAGAAGGATTATCATTATTGAGAATCCGCAAAAGCAGGTATACATTCTAAAAAAGCAAAAGTCCACTCCTGTTTCTTCGTAAACCCGTCATAACATACGTTTTATTCCCATATAAATTAATATAATACATATGGGAGTGAGCTTATGACGGAAATTTCAAGGACAGAAGAGCGCCCTGTAATCTTAGGTGAATACATTATAGAGCATAAGGCAACCGTAAGACAGACCGCGCGCGAGTTCGCAATAAGCAA
>CALDFS010000037.1 GCA_937942105.1 uncultured Ruminococcus sp.
CTGGAGCTTAAGCCCATCAAAGAAAAGCTGTTTGGCGCTCTTCGCATTGATACATCGGTTTTCAGTCATAGGATAGGTAAGATAATAATTACGTTTCTTTTGGTCGATTTTACGTGGATATTCTTCTGCGCTTCAGATATAAGAGCCGCTTTCGGCATTATAGGTCGTATGTTCTCGACATTTAGCTTTACGTCCTTCTTCGACGGTTCGCTGTTCTCAATGAGATTATCTTCCACCGAGTTTCTCATAGCGATAGTCGCTCTGCTGATACTGTTGGCAGTGGATATCATGCATTACAAGGGAATGAAGCTTCGTGATTCTTTGGCTAAGCAGGGATTGTGGTTCAGATATATTGTTTACTTAACCGGTATATTTATTGTGTTGATATTTGGCATCTACGGACCCGGCTTTGAAGCAAGCCAGTTTATTTACTTCCAGTTCTAAAGAAAGGGGAGAGATTTATGAAAAAGATAAAAATCGCAGCGGAAATAGTAGTTTTTGCTGTTCTGTTTTTGTTTTTATTCTATGTTGTAGATGTTACCCTTTCCATTAAGAATAGTGACGGCATTGCACAAATGAAGGATTTATACAACTATCCCAAAGACAGCATTGATGTTATATTCCTCGGAAGCTCCCATATAGGGGTTAATATCGATACCGAACAGTTGTGCAATGAGTATGGAATAGCTTCATATAAGCTGTGGGGTTCAACCCAACCGATATGGAATTCATATTATAATCTGGTCGAAGTTCTGAAACGTCAGCGCCCGAAGTTGGTTGTTCTTGAGACACTTGCAATGACTCATAATATTGAGTATCAGAGCTATGCAGAAGTCTTTAATAACGTTTCCGGCATGAGATTATCATTGAACAAGTTAAGAAACATATGGGCGTCGACCGCATCAGAGAACAGAAATAGCGTTATTATAGGATTTACAACCTACCATAACAGATATACCGAGCTTAACTCGGACGATTTCAAAAACTACTATTGGAATTATAACTTCAACCAAGAGAAAAATATAAAGAATTGGTATGCTGTCAGAGTAATACCAGAGCCTTCCGTTTCGACAGCCAAAAGACCCTTTGGCGAAAAGCAGGAACGATATTTTAAAAAGTTTATAAGCTTATGCCAACGCGAGAATATTCCGCTTCTGCTTATCAGTGCGCCCTATTCCATGCCAGATGAAGAGCGGGAACGTTTAAATACCTTAAAGGAATATGCAGAAGAAAACAACATCCCCTATCTTGATCTACAAACAAATTACAAAGATATTGGCATAGACTTTACAAGCGATTACGGTGACGATGGTGGACATTTTAACAGCTACGGCATTAAAAAGTTTACCAGCGCGGTCGGCGAGTATCTTCGCGCACATTATGACCTTCCGGAGCGGTATGGCGACCCGTATTTTGCATACAGCGTTCCCTCCGATGCCGAGTATGCAATTTATGAGCCATTTGTCGGAGACGGCGAAAGGGAGTTTATCGACACCGGAATATCGCTTTTCAGCAACCCCGAAAGCGCTTGGACTGTTATTTCGAGAATAAACACCACCGTCACAAGCAATGAGAAAATCTACTTCTCCTGCTTCAGCGAAAGCGAACCGTATCGCGGCTTGCTTGTCAGAGGCACCGGCGGAAAAGAAATTGATGTTATCGTCGGAAGCAACTACTACTGCAAGGTCGAATTGCCGCAGAACCGCAGCTTTGTCGCGCTTGCTATTACGTACAACAGCGGGGAATACAGCATTTATCTCGACGGCAAAAAGATATACGCGAATATTAAATCCCCCTGCGATTCCTATAACGGAACGCTTACCATCGGTTCGCAGTGGCTTGCCAACAATCAGCTCGGCAAGTTCAGCGCCGTAACCTTGGATAAGTTTGAGGTTTACGATTGGCGATTCAGCGACGGCGAGATTTCCGATTGGATGACCGAGAACACCTATATTCCGTCAAAGGATGAAATGATTGAGACCTATAAACAGATGTACACTGGCAATCTGAATTATACTCTTGAATATCCGTTCAGCGGAAACGGCTCCGACTATTATCTCGATACCGGCGTTCAGCTATTTGCAGACCCGCAGCAAAACTGGGAGCTTAAGTGCGAGCTTGAGATTTCTCATGCCATTGAGGACGGCGTTTATCTCTCCTGCTTCAGCGAGGAGGTCGGCGCATACAGGGGCTTGCTGATTCGTGTATCCAACAAGGAGCTTCAGGTTCTGCTTGCCAACGGTCAAAGCCTTATTCACCCGATTTCTGCCGGAGGAGATTACGACATCGAAATCAAGAAGGACGGCAATAAATATGAAGTCTTTGTAATGGGGTATTCCATCGGCATAATCGAGGGCGACTGCGAACCCTATTACGGTCCGCTTCTTATAGACGCAGAGCTTGACGAGAACTACAGACCGTTCCGTTACAGCTCGTTCACGGTCAACTCATTGGAGATAATTCAAAAATAGGGGAATTTGAAAGGAGTCATATCTATGCCAACCGGAAAACCGTTACTTTGGATTGTAATTCCATGCTACAACGAGGAAAAAGTCCTGCCCATTACAGCGCCCATGTTCTTAGGAAAAATCAAAAGCCTTGCGGATGCCGGAAAAATCAGCGACAAATCAAGAGTGCTTTTCGTCAACGACGGCTCCAAGGACAAGACCTGGGACATTATCGTTGACCTTGCCCATACCGATGAACACTACATAGGAATCAGCCAGAGCCGCAACCGAGGACACCAGAACGCCGTGCTTGCGGGACTTATGGAGGCAAAGGACAAGTGCGATATTACGATATCAATCGACTGCGATGGTCAGGACGATATAAACGCCATGGACGCCATGGTTGACGAGTATCTTGCAGGCAACGAGGTGGTATACGGCGTTCGTTCCAAGCGCAAGACAGATACCTTTTTCAAGCGTTTTACCGCAGAGGGCTTCTATCATCTAATGAATTTTCTCGGTGCGGATATAGTCTTCAACCACGCTGACTATAGACTTATCAGCGCAAGAGTTCTCGAAAGCTTTGCGGATTACAAGGAGGTAAATATCTTCCTTCGCGGTATGATTCCACTCGTTGGCTTTAAGAGTACAAGTGTATTTTACGAGCGTTCTGAAAGAATTGCCGGCGAGAGCCATTATCCACTGAAGAAAATGCTTGCTCTTGCATTCGACGGAATAACAAGCCTTACAGTCAAGCCAATAAGACTTATAACAGCCTTGGGAGCAACAGTAACATTTTTAAGCTTTATTGGAATAATTTGGGCAATAATACAGGCAATATTTAATTCCTCTGTAGCAGGATGGGCGTCCACAATATGTATAGTCTGCTTCATAGGCGGAATTCAGCTTATAAGCATAGGTGTAATTGGTGAATATATCGGAAAGATATATCTCGAAACCAAAGCCCGCCCCAGATATATTATCAGTGAGAGAACATGGGAACCCTATGAAAGAGAATATAAGGGATAGAAGGGTTGTCAGCATAGTGTGTTGATGTTTTGCTTGATGCAAACGTCCTGCCGTAATAGTCATATATTGGCTGTTGCAGCGGGACGTTTCTATTCTACTATAAAATATGCTTATAATCCATCAAACCTTGAGCTTTGCCTTCCGATAAGTATAATATTAATTTCCCTTAAAAGTGAAACTGTAGAATAAATATGAAATCGAATCCAATCCCCCAAAAAACTCAGCTTCAAAAATCCATATGATAAAGAATCCGGAAAATTGCAAATTTTTTCGCATTCCCGAAACCTTTACACTCCTTTTGTCGGGATGTATAATAGAAAAGCAAAAAGGAGCTGACATTTATGCAGGATGAAATTATAGTCGAGCTGTATTGGCAGCGCGACGAATCCGCACTTCGCGAAACCGAAATTAAATACGGCAGTTATCTGAGCAAGGTATCATTCAATATCCTTTCGGATAAAGAGGACGCTCAGGAAATTCTGAACGAAACCCTTCTTTGTGCGTGGAACTCAATGCCGCAGCAAAGACCAAAGCTTTTAGGCGCGTATCTTAGCAAAATTACCCGCGATTTGTCGATTGACAGATACCGTGCAAAGCATAGAAAAAAGCGGGTCAACTCGGAGTTTGCCGTCTCTCTTGAAGAGCTTAGCGACATAGCCTCAGATGATAGCGGCGGCGAGCTTGATTGCATACTATTGGGCGATGCCATCAACAGATATCTGCACACGCTTACCCATGAAGCAAGAACAGCATTTGTTCAAAGATATTACCTTTGCGATTCCGTATCTGAAATAGCACACAGTCTCGGCTGCGGCGAGGGCAAGGTCAAAAGTCTGGTTTTCAGAGTGCGCAAAGGGCTAAGGGAGCATCTTATAAAGGAGGGGTATGACATATGAAGGCAATAGATATAAGCAGGTCGCTGAATTACCTTGATGATGATATTATAGCTGAAGCAATGGCTTCAAAAGGCACGAAATCTTCTCGCAAAAAGCACCGGCTTACAAGGTGCTTAGCAGCTGCGCTATCCTGCGCGGCGGTGATTGCTGCAGTCGTGCTTATAGGGGTTCGCGGCAGACAGGATATGCCCGTCCGCCCGCCTGTTTCAAGTGATGTGACAGTACTAACGGATGTCACCGACACCGACACTCGGTCCACCGCACCGACCACCACCGCAGAGCCGCCGGTTACAGCCGTCAGCGATACAATTCTAAGCGATACGTCCACAGCATCAGACACAACTGATGAAGCGCTGCCAATCGGCGGCGGGGACTATACATTTGAACGGAAGTATGTTGAAGAAGCAGAAAACTTATATATAGCCGCCCAAATCGTCGGGCAGAAGGCAAGGGATGAGTGGGTAAATAATGTTTATCTTAAAATGTCTTCCGAGGAGATGAGCGAGCTTCCCGCACTTTACCGAATCATACATGACCTGAACATCCCGAAGGAGGATTTCATAGAGGAAAACAAAAAATATGTCGATTATCCGGGTATGTACTATTCCGAGGAAATAATAGAAGCGCTTTATCTTGATGATATCAAGGAAATGAAAAAGCAGCTGGTAAATCCCACGGCACTGTATTACGACGGCGAGATATACACCTTCTACGAGCTTCTCAAAGCTCCCGAGCTTACCGATAATATTCCGGATGAGGTCTTGGAGGAGTACCTCGATTTCATCTATGACACAGCTGTGCAAATCGGTGAGATAAAGTATATGCAGGAGGAGATAAATACGTTAAGAGACTATATAGATTGACCATATACCCCGGGACAATTCGTTAAGAACCATCCCGGGTTATTCTTCGCCTATAAGTCAATTGTAAAGAAGCATTATATTGCATAAAAAGTATTATTCATCAATAAAAAATGTTCAAATATCAATAATTTGCATCGAGAAATTAGTGCAGAATATTTGATAATACATAATTATTCTGTTAAAAACAAACAAAATCTTAGATATTTTGAGCGGGAGTATTGACAAAAGTCAGTGAAGATGATACAATTTCAGTAACAGCAAAGGGCGTTTTTGCACAGTTCGATTAAGTGCGCTGATAAGATTATTATATTACCTCGCCTGCTCAATAACTGTTGTAAAGCAGAAAGGAATGTGTCCCGATGGCATATATGCGTCTTGGTGATTTGCTGAAATCTGCGGGTCTTATTACCGAAGAACAGCTTCAGAAGGCTCTTGAATATCAGAAGACCTCACGCCATCGCCTTGGCACAGTTTTAATAGAGACTGGAGTTATCACCGAGCAGCAGCTAATAGATACCATAGCTCTGCAGCTCGGAATCAGTTATATTGACCTTACAAAAACCCAGATACCAACCGAAATGGCAAGGGTGCTGCCTAAAAATATAGCAAAAAAGTATAGCGTAGTGCCGGTAAGAATAGTTAAAGACGAGCTTGTTCTGGCGATGGTTGACCCGTTGAACTTCGTCGCCATTGAGGAAGTAAGAACCGCCACAAGAAAGCGTATCTCCCCGCGAATAGCGCAGACTGCCGCAGTAGACAGAGCTATAGCCACCCTTTACGGAAATGAGGGCGCCGCCCGAGCCATTGAGGATATGCGCAGCGAAAACACCGGCTCAATAACCGTTTCAATAAGCGAAGCGCAGGAGATTGTTGATGAATCCGCCTCCGCTGCGCCGACTGTAAGGCTTGTCAACTCCATCATTGAACGTGCGGTCACCGAACGTGCAAGTGATATACATATAGAACCCAGAGCGGGCAATATGGTCGTCAGAATGAGGATAGACGGCATTATGCGAAGAATTCTTGACGTTCCGCGTGACCTGATGGGTTCGGTTATTTCAAGAATAAAGGTAATGTCAAACCTTGACCTGACCGAAAGAAGGGTCCCGCAGGACGGTCGTGCAAATGTCCGCGTTAGAGGCGTGGAAATCGACCTTCGTGTCTCCACATTGCCGACTATTTACGGTGAAAAAATCAGTATCCGTATCCTGAACAAAAGCGCTCAGCTTCTGAGTGCAAGCGCATTGGGACTTGAGGGGGAGAATCTTCGTAAATTCAACCTTTTAATGCAGAATACCGACGGTATGGTTATTATAGTCGGTCCTACCGGCTCAGGTAAGTCCTCAACCATGTATACAATGGTCAATGCGATGAACTCCGAGGAGGTCAACTTTGTAACCCTTGAGGACCCTGTTGAGTATGATATCGACGGTATAAATCAGGTTCAGATCAACGATAAGGTCGGAATGACCTTTGCAAGCGGTCTGCGCTCTATTCTGCGCCAGGACCCGGACATTATCGCGGTCGGCGAAATCCGTGACGGCGAAACCGCTCAGATAGCACTTCGTTCGGCGATAACAGGTCACTTTGTTCTTTCAACTCTGCATACAATCAGCGCAATCTCACTGCTTGACAGATTGCTGGATATCGGCTGTGAGCCGTATATAATCGCCGAAGCTCTTCGCGGAGTGATTTGCCAGAGGCTTGTAAGAAGAATCTGCCCCGATTGTAGGCAGGAGCATATAGCCACCGAAGAGGAGCTTGTAAGATTAGGGCTTCCGGCGGATTCAAAGGATGTTAAGGTATACAGCGGCAAGGGCTGCCCGAGCTGCTTCCATACAGGCTATAAGGGCAGAATCGCAGTGTTTGAGATACTCATTTTCGGCAAGAAATCCAAGCGGATGATAGCCGAAAACAGACCCAGAAGCGAAATGATGGACGAAATCATCAAAGAAGGCAACTACCGCTCGCTGAGGGAGAATGCCGTTGATCTGGTTCTGAACGGCACCACAACCATAGATGAGCTTACAAGAGTTATCAACTCCATAGATGAAGATTAACCTTTTCGGAGGGGTTATATGACCGAGTTAACCAGGGTTATACAGGAATCGCGCAGCCGCCGCGCATCGGATATACATATTGTAAAGGGTCTGCCGATAAGAATAAGAATTGACGGCGCGCTTCAGGATTATGATGACCATATTCTGACTGCCGAGGACTGCGAAGCCTATGCCCGCGAAATGGCGGGGGATGAGTTCAAGCAGATAGAAACCATCGGCGAGCTTGACCTTGCAATCACCTTTGACGGCGGAATCCGCTGCCGTATAAACATTTTCAGGATGAGAGGGTGGTTCTCATCCGCCATCCGTATTCTTTCGGATAAGATACCCAACCTTGATGATTTGGGGCTTCCGCCGGCAGTGCAGAAATTCCCGGAGCTGAACAGGGGAATAGTCCTTGTAACGGGCGAGACTGGCTCGGGCAAATCAACGACCCTTGCCGCCCTGCTCGACAGGATTAACCACACCCATAATGACCATATCGTGACCTTAGAGGATCCTATAGAATACATATACACGCCGGATAAATGCACCATAAACCAGCGCGAGATTGGCACAGACACCGTTTCCTACGAATCGGGTCTGAGAGCGATACTGCGTGAAGACCCCGACGTTATCCTTATCGGTGAGATGAGAGATTTGAACACCATAGAAACCGCATTAACAGCCGCCGAAACAGGTCACCTTGTTTTTGCGACTCTGCATACCAATTCCGCCGCCGAATCGATAGACCGTATGGTAGACGTTTTTCCCGAGGGAAGACAGAGACAAATTCGCTTGCAGCTTTCCACCGCGCTTATGGCGGTGCTTTCGCAGCAGCTTCTTCCGAAAAAGAACGGCGGAAGGGTGTGTGCGTGTGAGCTGATGATAGTCACCCCGGCAATAAGGAATCTGATACGTGAGGGCAAGACCCCCCAGATTGCCAGTGCGCTTTCCACCTCGGCAAGCGAGGGCAGTATAACCATGGATAACGCCCTTTTGCAGCTCTACCGGGCAAGGACGATTACGGCAGATGTGGCAAGAGGCGCCGCGCGTGACGCTGAATTTGTCCGCAAAAACACCCTGTACTGATTTTGAAATGGAGGGCAGCCTATGACAACCTACAAATACCGCGCAAGGACGCCGGACGGCACCCTTGTAAACGGTGTTGTTGAGGCGGCAAACGAATTCGACGCCGTTGAGCTTATAAAGCGAAATTGCCCTGTTGTTGAAAAGGGAACAGCCGTTCGCTCCTCCGACAAGCCGCATATCGACCTTAACGAGCCATTGTGGGTATCAGATAAGATACTTTCGCTTACGGCTTCGCAGTTCGCAATTCTTTTGCAGGCCGGAATTCAGATGGGCAGGGTGGTTGAGCTTATAGCAAATCAGACCACCGACAAGCTGATGAAGCGCATTTTAACCAACTGCGCCGAGGACGTCAACGCAGGCTACTCCTTAGCCGCAAGCCTTGACAGGCACGGCAAAAAGATTCCCGCCGCGTTCATAGAAACCGTAAGAGCAGGGGAGGAGGCCGGAACCTTAGAGGTCTGCTTTGAACGCCTTAAAAACTACTACGATAAGGCGCACAAGGTTAAATCCAAGGTTCGCGCCGCACTTAGCTACCCTATATTCCTGATAATTCTGGCGGCAGTTGTTGTTGCTATAATCATGGTAAAGCTTGTGCCCACCATGCTGGAGCTGTTTGATAACATGGGCTCCGAGCTTCCCATACCCACAAGAATCCTGATGGCGATATCCAACTTCTTCGTAAACTACTGGCCCCACTGCATAGTTGTGGTTACGGTTATAATAATCGCCTATAAGCTATACAGCAAAACCCCCTCGGGCGAAATCAAGCTGGGCGACATAAAAACAAAAATCCCGGTTATAGGCAGAGTGAACATAATGAACGCCGCAAGCCAGTTTGCAAACACGCTTTCAACCCTTCTTTCTGCCGGACTGCCCGTTTCACGAGTGCTCACAATAACCGCGCGCGTGATGGATAACCGCGCAATCGGAACATCGCTTGAAAAGCTGGTTATCGACCTTGAATCCGGCAAAAGCCTTGGTCAGGTGCTTAAAGGCAACCAATACCTGCCCGATATGCTTAAAGAGATGGCATCGGTCGGCGAAGAATCCGGCTCGCTGGAAGAAACGATGGATACTATCGGCACCTACTACGACCAGGAAGCCGTTGCCGCTTCCGATAAGGCGCTTTCCATGTTAGAGCCTGCGCTTACCATTATCATGGGCGGCATGGTAGCATTCATACTGATAGCTATATATGTTCCCATGTTCTCAATGTATAACGGTGCTGCGGTATGAATCCCGAAAGAGCAAAAAAGGGCTTCACGCGGTACGAGCTTGCCTCGGTGCTGATAATAATTGCGGTGATAATTGCAATCGCAGTGCCGGTGATTCTTAACTTTGTTGAAAACGACAGGCGTGGATTGGATGGCTTGGCTGCCGAACGCGCTGAATCCGCCGCACTGATTGAGTTTATGCAGAACCATTCTTCCGGCGGCGAAGCGGTAGTATATATGTTCTCGGGCGATTCCGAGGTTATAAGCGTTTACCGCCACTGGCAGTTCGAGGGGGAGAGCTTTGAAGCCATTACCCCGCCCAGCCGTGATGGCTATAATGATACCCCAACCATCGGCGGTGGAACCGCCAAGCGCGGAAAGTCCAGAAAAATTGGGGACAGGGAGCTTTATGTTGTGATTTCGCCGGATGGCGAGG
>CALDFS010000038.1 GCA_937942105.1 uncultured Ruminococcus sp.
GTAGGTTAGCTTCGCGCAGGTTAGCTCCGCGCAGGTCAGCTCCGTACAGGTAAGCCCCGCGCAGGCCAGCTCCGCATAGGTCAGCTCTGCTGCCTACGAACCCATTAAGCCACTTTTTATGTTCTTCCAAAATTACACTTAATTCAGCATTTGTCATTTATTCGCTTCCTCCTTGCTTATCCTCTCAAAACTTATCACCCAAACCCACGGATTGGCGTCCCAGCCGTAGAGCGATAAGTCTGTTCCAACAGAGCGATTTCTTCTTCGTTGATGATATATCTTTCATGTTCTTTCATGTCTCCGCTGTCCTTTCATCCTTGACATTTTCCGCTCCTTGTGCTATTCTATAAGCACAAGGATTCATATTTACCATATCAGCCGCTTTCGGTGCGCCAACACCGGGGCGGCGCTTTTCTTTTTCCTCGGCTGCCGAGAGAAACGAGCTTAGGATATCCGCTACAACATCCCCATAAAATTCTGCGACTCTGGCTTTTTCATATCTTGTCATTGACATCTGCCGTCTTCCTTTCAAAAATATCTTTTCCGCACTTCTCAGGCACGTTTAAACACGCATTTATACATGTGCCCTGCTGCTCGCAGTAGCTGCAGCAGTATGTACATAAGCGTTTCCAGGGCGTATCGGCATACAGCCAGCAGCTGTGGCGCTTGTCTACGCCCTTGGGCGCAATTCTTTGTCCGTGCTTTGGCATAATTGTCATACCATCCTTTCTTTTTCCGATTTCGCCCGCTCCGCGTCCCTGCGGCGCTGTCTCTGCAAAAGATAATCCCGCACCCGGTATATTCCTATAAGCCCCAGCGCAAGCGTTGCTATGTATGCGGGCGATTCTATCAAAAATAATCTAAGCATTTTTATTCTCCTCTTTTCTTATTAATGGAGTATGTAAGACAAACTCTTCAAACTCATCCATATCAAAGCTATGCTCTGCATAGTCACGCTTTGCATGGCTTTTCTGCTGACTTCTGCCCTTGTCCTGCTCTTTTGCAAGCCAATTGCGTATAAAGTTCAGTATGCCTTTCTTGGTTTTTCGTTTTGACGGATTCGATTCCGCCCAGTCGCTCATCTCCCTTAGCTCCTGCTCGACATCTACAGCAGGATATATCTCTTTCCATGCCTCAACCCTGCTTATCGGCACATCAAAATACGATTTATCGTTCAGGATGATAGATATAAACACCGGCTCCGGCGGGGCTTTTTCTTTTTTCTCTTTCGGCAAAACTTCCTTTTCCTGCGGGATTTTTTCAGACGGTGCAAAACCGTCTTTATATATCATCTTTCGC
>CALDFS010000039.1 GCA_937942105.1 uncultured Ruminococcus sp.
GTCCTGCATTTCAAATACGCCTATTTCGTTGGTGGAGCCGAAACGGTTCTTGGCTGCCCTTAGCATTCTGTATGACAGATTCCGCTCGCCCTCAAAGTACAAAACCGCGTCCACAATATGCTCCATGACCTTCGGTCCTGCAATAGCGCCGTCCTTGTTGACGTGTCCTACTATGAAGAAGGGTATCTCCTCGTTCTTTGCCGTCCTCATAAATAAGCCGGTGCATTCGCGCACCTGAGTTATCGAGCCGGGGGTGGAGTTTATTTCGTGGATAGACATGGTTTGTATTGAATCTATAATGACTATATCCGGCTTGTTCTGTGATATCGTTTCGCAGATAGACTGAGCGTCGGACTCCGCCAGCAGATAAAGGTTTTCGCTGTCAACCCCAAGCCTTTGCGCCCTGAGCTTTATCTGGCGGACAGATTCTTCGCCCGATACATAAAGGATATCCCTGCTTTTGCCGAGGTATTGGCATATCTGCAATAAAAGAGTTGACTTGCCTATGCCCGGCTCACCGCCTAAAAGAACTATCGAGCCTTTTACAAGCCCTCCGCCAAGCACCCTGTCAAGCTCGGATATCCCGGTCATATATCTGACTTCATCATCGGTGATATCCGCGTCGGCAAGCTGGACTATTTTATCCGCAAGGTCAACGCCTGAGCGGCTTTTTGCAATCGTCGCCTTGGTCTGCGGAATAACCTCAATCTCTTCAAGGGTGTTCCACGCCCCGCATGAGGGACATTTGCCGTTCCACTTAGGGGTTTCCGCCCCGCATTCCCGGCAGACATATGCACTTCTGGATTTTGGCATATATTAACATTCCTTTCGCATTTTAACGTCTTGTATGTATACTTATATATCCGATGGCAGGCTGAAAACGTATTCGCATATTCCTGAGAAAAGAGAAAACGCCATCATGCTTTGGTACTCCTCCGATTCCAGCTTATCCGCCTCCGCCTGATTTGACAAGAACCCACATTCCGCCATCACCGCAGGGCACTGTGCAAAGTGCAGAAGATATATCTCATCGCCGACAGGCTTGGTTTCGCGCTGATTTTCAGGCTGTAAATTCGAGACTATGGTGTGCTGTAAAATCCCAGCAAGCCGTTCGCTTTCAGAGCTTCCCTCGGGATAGAACATCTGTGCTCCGTAATACTTGGGGTCGGTGAACTGATTCTGATGCACCGATACGAATACAGCGTTGGGAATGGAGTTGACTATTTTAAGCCTGTTTTCCATATCCGATTTTTTCTGCTTGCCAAGCCCGGTTATGCCGATATCGTGAATCGACTTGTCGCTGTCACGGGTGATAACGGTGTCGAATCCTGCCGCGCGGAGCATTTCGCGGAGTTTCAGCATAATGCTTAGGTTGATGTTCTTCTCTTCGGCGCCGTTAATGCTGACGCAGCCGCTGTCTATCCCGCCGTGACCGGCGTCTAAGATTATTACCGGCAGACCCGCGCCGCTGTCGGTCGGGATCGCCCTTATAGGCTCATCATAGGTGGAAATGAATCCGAATACCAGTAAATATGCGCAAAGAAGCACAATGAGTGCCCCGATGCGGTTTGCCCAAAGCTTTTTTAACATAAGAAAACCTCCGAAATCCGTAGCGGAAACCGCTCGATAGTTTTAGCGATTTCCTTTTGTACAAACTTATGAGGTTGTCTTACGATTTAGACTAATTTTATATTATTTTCCGTATAAAACCTTTTCCTTTACGTCTATGTGCTTGTACCCGATAAGGAAAGCCAGATAGCAGGTGATAAGGAATACTAAAGGAAGTATAGTGACTATTGCCATAGCTCCCCAAGAAAGCTGTTCGATAGGTACCGGCACCGACTGAACAACGCCGTTTATCCTTTCAACCGTGTTTGGCGCGGAAAGATATGTCCACGGAACGAAGTAGAAGGTAAGCGTTTTATAGTATGGGTAAAAGTCGAAGCCCAAAACGCCGAATTTCGACAGATAAAGCAGTATTACAAATATATAATTGATAGCCGTGGGAACAGCTCCAATGGCAAGACCGAAGTTTGAATTGTCCCCAAGCTTGTTTCTGTCATCATAGACGTACATTTTTTTGCCGAGCTTCCAGGCAAAGTCGCCATATATGCATATGCACGCTCCTACAGAGCATATTCCGAAGGCAAAGCACATGATTATCCCGAATTTTTCGTAGCAGGTCTGGAAGAAAAGAATTATAAATCCCGATGCCAGCCAGCAGACTATAAGGAAAAGCGCGGATTTTATCAGCGATGTCGATTTTTTCATTTTTTAAGAGTTCCTTTCATGTCTTTCAAAGATATATCCGATATCAATACATCTATTATATAACAAATCTTCTGATAAAACAATAACTTTGAGAAATTTCTTGCGGGATGAATAGTTTTAACTCGGCGGGAGATAATATTCCAAGGAAAATTCCTGAATTATGCAGATTTTATGCAGGATTCGGGCACGAAAGGATGGCTTGTCATGTCAAAATCAAGAAAAGAAAAGGTAAAAATATATAAGCCTAAGAACGCGGTTGACCCGGTATTCAAAACCAACGTAATAGTCGACAATTTCACCGACGACAACGGCAGGGTCTATAATCGCTCTGAGGAAAACATTTTACTTTCCAAGAAAGAAGTTGACGAAAACCACAAGTAAATCTTGCAAACCGCTCCCATATGTAGTATAATAATAAAATATAGTGGCGAGATTTTGCCTTTCTGAATAGTATGTAAAAGCATTAATATTCGGGGAGGAATCGCTTTGATGAATAACTGGTATTTTGAGCTTGCAGCTGCGCTTATTCTTATTGCTTCGACTCTTTTGGCGGTGCTGCTTATAAGAGTAGCCGCAAAATATGCGGGACGGCTTTCAAAAGGCTGTAAGCCCGCCGCAGAAACAGTGATATATTACAGCTCCGACTGCGAGTGCTTTGAATCCGCTATGACGGCATTGGTGAAATCTTCGGCGGCAAGGGCATTTGATCTGAGAATAAGGGTTGTTGACACTGAAAAGACCGATCGGTCGCGCAGATATCTTGCGGCTCTGCGAAGTAAGCTCAAAACCGAGTTTGAGATTGAATGACAGCGCTTAAGGGGGCGGGGATGACGGAAAAAAGAATAGACCCGGAAACCATTTCCGGCACGGTGGACAGCGTTACCTACCGCAACGACGAAAACGGCTTTGCCGTTATAGTTTTGGATTATAACGGCGACCCGCTTACCGTTGTCGGAGCCTTGGGCAATGTTGAAGAGGGTGAGGAGCTGGAGCTTACCGGAACGTTTGCAAATCACCCCAAGTTCGGCAGGCAGTTTAAAGCCGCCGCCTGCTCCCGCTCCCTTCCGGCGACGGCTTCCGCCATACAGCGCTATCTTGCCGGCGGAGTTGTAAAGGGAATAGGTCCGGTAACGGCAAGGGCAATGGTGAAAAAGTTCGGCGACAAAACGCTCGAAATTCTGGAAAACGACCCCGAAAGGCTTGCCGAGGTGGAGGGCGTTTCCGCCGCCAAGGCTATTGCATTCGGCGAGGAATTCAGAAAGGTAATAGGCTTCCGTGCGGTTCTGACGTATTTCACAAAGTGCAGCGTCCCCGCAGTATACGGCATAAGGGCGTGGCAGAAATACGGCATTAAGACCCTTGATTTGATAGACGAAAACCCCTACATCCTCTGCGGGACAAGCATAGAGCTTCCCTTTATGAAGGCAGAGGAAATTGCAAAGGAAAAGGGCACCCCGGCTGACAGCTATAACCGCCTGAGCGCTGGAATCAAATACATATTGACCGAAAATTCCTTCTCAGGTCACACCTGCATCCCTATGGACAAGCTTGTAACCGTTGCCAAGAGCTTTTTGGGTATCGATGAGGAAAAAGTGACAAGGGTCATCAATTCCGAGGTCGGGGACGAAAACCTTTATATCTACCTGAAAAAACACCGCCCATACGTTATGCTGAGAAAGTTCTTCGTTGCCGAGGATTATATCTCCCGCCGGCTTTCGATAATGAACACCTTGGCATACGATACAAAAATCAATTACGACGC
>CALDFS010000040.1 GCA_937942105.1 uncultured Ruminococcus sp.
CCGAAATCATATCGTCATAGATTCTTTCTTCATACCACTTCATATTTTCCTCGTCCGGCTCGTCAAGCAGCTTGGCTTCTGTCAGACCGTAGATTCTGAAGGAATAATCGCCCTGAGGCAGGGAATCAATTCTTCTTGACAGCTTGATTGCAGCTTCAAAATCCGTTTCGGAGATATATTCGCCCTGCATATTCGTTCCTGTCAGAGCAATCAGGTTGGGGTCCAGATCCTCGCGCGAGGCGAACGCGCCTTCAACCTTCTTTCCGGCATCGTCGTAAATTCCTATTCCCTCATAATATAGGAATGTCTGCTCAAATCTTGCCGGATTGTGAATGTTAATGTAAATATAGTACCACTCGCCGTCAATGAATACCTTGTCAACCGTTAAGCTCGTTGCCGTCGGGTCGATATCATTCTGTGGAATATTCTCCTGACCGTCGTCAGTGTTTACAACCGCATAAGGGTCTATAAGCTCCTGCTCTCTTACAAACAGCGACCTTATTGCACTTGAGATTTCCTCGGCATTGATTATGCAGGTAGTGCCGACTATCAGAACCGCCAGACAAGCGGCAACCGATACTATCTTTTTGATATTAATGCGATTCGTGCGCTTTTCGGCGACCTTGCCGCTGTCAATAGCTTCGTCGATCCATTCGGTTTTCATATCCCTTAACGGGTCAAAATAACTGTCTGATTTTCTATCCTTCATATAAAATCATCCTTTCAAAAATTCAGACGTAAATATCTAAGCTTTCAAGATGCTGGCGCAAATCGTTTCGCAGACGAAATAGCGTAGTTGCAACCGTATTTTTATTGATGCCAAGCTGTGAAGCGATTTCCGAGACGGAAAGCATCATAAAATATCGCTTTGTAAAAATAATCCTTTTTTGCTTTTCAAGACCGGATAGCCAATCATCTATAGCTTTAGAGATTTCAATAGCATAAGCCTGTTTTTCGCCGTCAAAGCTTGCATCAATACATTCATTCAGCTCTGACAAAGCAATCAGGGCACCGCAGCAACGCTTTTTTGCATTGTTTGTTCTAAGCTTATCTATCGCAAGGTTCCGAGCGATTTTATAAAGATATGCCCTTAGGTTGTTCGGCTGAATGCCTGAGGCACCTTTCCATGCCGACAAGAAAGCATCGTTTACGCATTCATCAGCGTCTTCCACAGAACCGGTGATTCTTTTGCAAAAGGTCGTCAATTCGGCTTTATACTTAATTTCGCACTGCCTTATTGCTTCCTCACTGTCAGCCGAAAACAGTGCGGTTATTTCTCTGTCTTCCAAAATATCACCACCAAACTTTTTTGAAGCGCTTCTATATATTAAGACGGAAATGGATTGTCTCATATTTCATATTATATTTATTTTTCGGAATATTTCAATAAAAAAGAGTTAGCACAGTCAGCACTAACTCTTTTTGCTACAGATTAAATCTTTCCTTTATCATCAGGGCAGCCTTTTCGGGCGGAATGTTTGTATTGTCTATCTTGATATAATTCTCAAACCTTACTTCGCCGTCATAGCTTACGCATCTATGGCGGTTATCATCGTTTATAAGCCTTTGGTTCGATACCTCTATATCCCGCTTCGACGCCTTGCTCTTAAGTCTGTTTTCGGTGACGTTGCGCGTAAGCCTTACCTTCTGCGGGGCGACAAGCTCGACATAGTAAAACTCGGTGTCCGGCTTTTCCTTTAAGAAAATCTGTTTGACGTGTTCAAGATATTCCCAGTCCGATTGCATATCAAAATCCATCATGTAAGTGAATATCATACCGTAGTTGTCGGTTTTAGCATATTCTTCAAAGATCACCTCACGCAGACGGCATATAGCGGCTGAATTGTGTGCACCGAAAATCTCGATTACCGGCTCTATGGTCATGTGATTGTGGAAAAGCCGCAGACCTGTTATCTTCATAAGCTCCTGCCCAACGGTCATTTTGCCAACGGCGGCATCTCCCATCATAAATAGAAGCTTCGTAAAAAACACCTCTTTTCATATATAAAAAGGCGGCAGGGAACTTGTCCCCACCGCCGAAAGCTTTGTGCGCTGAAAGATTAATTACAGCTCTGCAAAGTACTTGATAGTTCTTACCATCTGGCTGGTGTAAGAATTCTCATTGTCGTACCAAGCAACAACCTGAACCTCATAAAGATCGTCAGCGATCTTGGTTACCATGGTCTGAGTAGCGTCAAAGAGTGAGCCGTACTTCATACCGATAACGTCAGAAGAAACGATAGGATCTTCATTGTAGCCGTAGGAAGCAGAAGAAGCAGCCTTCATAGCAGCATTGATGCCTTCCTTGGTAACGTCAGCCTTCTTAACAACAGCGGTAAGAATGGTGGTGGAACCTGTGGGAACAGGAACTCTCTGAGCGGAGCCGATAAGCTTGCCGTTCAGCTCGGGGATAACAAGACCGATAGCCTTAGCAGCGCCGGTGGAGTTAGGAACAATGTTAGCAGCACCTGCTCTTGCTCTTCTAAGGTCGCCCTTGCGGTGAGGACCATCAAGAATCATCTGGTCGCCAGTGTAAGCGTGGATGGTGGACATGATAC
>CALDFS010000041.1 GCA_937942105.1 uncultured Ruminococcus sp.
AGGTTATTGAAAGACCCGCCGCAGTTATAAAAGAGCTTGTAGAAAATTCTTTGGATGCCGGAGCAACTAAGATCACAGTAGAAATCAAAAACGGCGGAAGAACATATATGAGAGTTACCGACAACGGCTGCGGAATGAGCGCTGAGGATGTTCCTTTGGCGTTTCTTCGTCATGCAACGAGTAAGCTTGCCTCTAAGGAAGACCTTGACCGTATTCTGACTTTGGGCTTCCGCGGCGAGGCTCTGGCTTCCATATGTGCGGTTGCAAGGGTAGAGGTTCTGACAAAGCAGGCTGACGCTCCCATGGGATATCATTATCAGATAGAATCAAGCGAAAAAACCGAGTCCGGCGAAATCGGATGCCCCAACGGAACAACCTTTGTGGTTAAGGACTTGTTCTATAACACCCCTGCAAGGCAGAAATTTATGAAAAAGGATGTTTCTGAGGGCAACTATATATCCGATATAGTTCAGAAGCTGGCGCTTTCGCACCCCGATGTTTCTTTCAAATTTATACGTGACAACAAGATGGAATTTGTAACGCCGGGTGATGGTAAGCTCCTTTCCTGCATTTACGTTATACTTGGCAAGCAGTTTTACGCAAGCTGTATTCCTGTAAATTATGAATACATTAATATAATAATTTCAGGATATATTACAAAACCACTCGGCTCTTTTGGAAGCCGTGCAAACCAGATATTCTTCGTAAATTCAAGATATATCAAATGCACAACCTGTCAGTTTGCGCTTGAAGATGCATATAAGGGCAAAATGATGGTTTCCAAATATCCCGGCTGTGTTCTGAATATTAAGATTAACTCGGAATATGTGGACGTCAACTATCACCCATCTAAGCTTCAGGTAAAGTTCAGGGATGAATCGATAATCCACAATTTGGTTACGTTTGCTGTGAAAAATTCGCTTATGATTTATGATTCTCCTGCGGAGATACAGTTCGAAACTGTTAAAGAGCCTGTTCTGACTGCAAGCGAAGTATATGCAAAGCCCGTGGAAAGTGAGCCAATGGAGCAGCTGTCTTTTGAAAACACAGCAAGTAATCAGACCGAGCGCGAGGAAGAGCTTGAAGAGCCAGAAGCATATAATGAGCCGGTGACGCCGAGCAAGCCTGAGCCTAAGGAAAATAAGGTTAAGGCAGTTCTTTCATACGGTTCAAATGATGAAGATAAAAACATCTGTCTGGATAAATGGCCGGATTCTGTTCTGTCGCTGCTGAAATCCAAGCAGTCTAAGAAGAACATTCAGCAGCCTGCTAAAGCCCAGGAAGACAGTATGGGCGGATTCAAATATATTAACAGCAAGTCTGTTGAAAAGCAGAATGAGTCGAAGAATATAAATACTAAAAAGGAAACAAATTCCGGAATACCGCCAATTAACGTCCTCGGTGAAGCGTTTAAGACGTATATAATTGCCGAGTGCGGCGGAGATATCATATTTATTGATAAGCATGCAGCTCACGAAAGAATAATTTATGAGCAGATAAAGAGCCATCAGGGCGATTTGGAAACGCAGATGCTTATTGAGCCTATAAACAGCAGAGTTTCGAGCAAAATATATGAAGCTGTTTCGGAAAATCTGGATATGTGCCGCAGGCTCGGACTTGAGGTTAAGCCTCTGCCATGCTCGTTCCTGTCGATTTCGGGGCTTCCGGCTATAGCGGATAATATCGAGCCTATGGACATTGTTGAAAGAATAGGTCTTGCGGTTATAAATAAGGACGAAGAAACAAGCAAATCCGTTTTTGATGATATATATCATACCATAGCCTGCAAAGCCGCCATCAAGGCTCAGAGCGATACTGACAAGATAGAGCTGAAAAAGCTTTTAGACCTTGTTACAGAAGATGATTTAAGATACTGCCCGCATGGACGTCCGATACTAATAAAGCTCAGAAAAAAGGAAATCGAGAGAATGTTCAAAAGGATTACATGATGAAAAAAATCCCTTTGATAGTTGTGTGCGGACCGACTGCATCCGGAAAAACCTCTTTAGCTGTAGAGATTTCCAAGCTGTATAAGTGTGAGGTCGTTTCGGCGGATTCCATGCAGATATATAAGCATATGCAGATAGCTACGGCAAAGCCAACTGATGAGGAAATGCAGGGCATACCCCATCACCTCATAGATTTTCTTGAGCCGGACGAGAGCTTTTCGGTCGCAGACTACGTTAAGCTCGCAAAGGAGCGTATAGCAGATATATATTTCCGCGGAAGGACGGCGCTTTTGTGCGGCGGAACCGGGCTTTATATATCATCACTGATAGATAACATTGCCTTTGACGATACCTGCTCTTCAACCGAGTTAAGAAAAGAACTGTCATCAATAGCTCAGGAAAAGGGCGGGGAATATCTTTTGGATATGCTCAGGCAGTTTGACCCCGAAGCTGCGCAAAGGCTGCATCCAAATAATCTTACAAGGATAATCCGCGCCATAGAGGTTTATAAAATATCCGGCATAACCATGACTCAGGCGATGAAAAACAGCCGGAGGGATGGAATATATGAGCTTTGCATGATAGGAATAAGCTATTTTGACAGGGAAAAGCTCTATCAAAGAATCAATATGCGCGTTGATATGATGGTAAAAAACGGTCTTATCAATGAAGCGCGTGAGGTTCTGCAGAATGCTGACCTGGGAACTTCT
>CALDFS010000042.1 GCA_937942105.1 uncultured Ruminococcus sp.
AGTCTTGCCTGAGCGAAATAGTCGTCAGAGGAAAGGTCGGTAAGACCTGTTCCATTTACATATTGAAGCTCACCATAGGCAGAACTCATATCTATGCCGTCCACTATATCGGTCGGCTTGATTTCCGTCTTAGAAAGCTCATAGTTTGCATAAACGGCTATTCCTAAAAGAAGCGTTAAGCAAGCCAAAATGATGTGCTTTTTGCCGAGTCTGAAGTTGAGTTTGATTTTTCTGTTTGTTTTTGTCATAGTTACCTCTCCTTAATTCTGTTTGTAACGTATACCCTGCCGGATGATATATTTAAAACGGTTGATACCGCATTAATAACTTTTTCCTTTACCTTAAGGCTGTCACCTCCTTCGCAAACCACAAGCACTCCTGCTGCCTTTGGATTCTTAATGCTCTTTACCAGCGCCTCCTTATTTCCTATTATTACGGTTTTTTGCGTTTCATCCGTTTCCGATTTATCAATATCCGTCTGATATTCGTTTGAGGCTGTACCCTCAAACGTTATCATTATGCTGACCTTGCCAACTCCTTCAATCTGTGATATGACAGTTTCAAGCTGCTCACAGATAGCCTTTTCGTAATCAAGACTTTCGGATTCCGCTTCTGTTCGTTCAGCTTTAACAGTCTCGTTATCCTTATTCTCCAAAGAATTCAGAGCTATTAAAAGAGCCGCTGCACATATGACTATTATTATATATGTTAAAGCCTTTGAGGATAATCCTGTTTTGTCCGTAATTTTTTCTTTAAGCGATTTAAGGTCCATCACTTTCCTCCGTAAACGCTATTTCTAAGTTTACGTCTCCGATATCCGATTTAACTAAACTTCTTATTTTTTCTTCATACAGCTTTTGCGAGCCGCTTATCTGTGCTGCAAGCTTACTAATAAATATGCAGTTGTCCCCGTCAATATCAACGCTGACATCAATTTTTTCTACCGGGATTCCGTTTTCTTCCATAAGCCTCTGTATCTGCTCGCTAAGACGCGCTTCAAGCTCACGCATTACAGCGGCGTTGGATGATTGGCTTTCGCCAATGGAGGGTATGTTTATCGAAGAAAAGATGTCTTCACCGCTGCTTCCGCTGATTATAAGCCCGCCCATGGTGACTGCTGTAATTATGGATATCACAGATTTCATCTGCCGCTTGAACCTGTCAGGCGTTAAAAGCATCATTATACAGTAGACAAGCGAAAGCACGCAGACAGAAACTGCAATATTTTTTAAAAGACCCATTTAAACTTCGCTTCCCATCATAATCATAATTCCTGTTGAAAGCACAAACATTGTTCCGTATATAAGCAGAATTGTTACGCAAAGTGAGTACACATCCGCCAAGCCTCTCATAAGGCAGGCGAGCCTGTCCGAGCCGCAGAGCCGGCATATCCACTCCGAAAGGGTTATCACAAGCTTATATACAAGCATATTGATGATCGGAACCGCAAGCAAAACGACCATTACAACGATTCCAACAGTACCCACCGAGGTCCTTATGGCACTCATGCTGACCTTGACTGCTTTATAGGATTCAGACAGCGACATTCCAACTATAGGCACGAAGCTTGAAACAAGATACTTTCCTGCTTTCAGCATGATTTCATTTCCGCTCCGCCCAACGGCCGTCTGCAAGCCGATAACTCCTATAAAAACCGTCATGACGGTTCCTATAATCCCTGTGAATATCCTGCGCAGACATCCGGTTATGTCCGGCAGATCCGGGTTTATCGCTTGGGTACAGCACATAACAAGCATACACATAAGTATGGGCTTAAGAATAAGCGAGGCTGTTATAGCTATCCCCTCTGATGCGTACAGAACAAGGGCGTTGTAGGATGCTGCACCGCTTATATTTCCCGAGGCGGCAATTATCCCTACAAAAATCGGTATGTAGGAAGCCATGAATGCCTGCTGAGACTTTGCAGCGGAAAGCACGTCCGAAATCGAAGTAAGAATATAGGGCGAAATGCTCAGAAAGCAGATGATAACAAATACCTCACCGTTGATTCCACTTCTTGTGGACACGTTCACCGAAACCTCGCATATAAGCGCAAGAGCGGCGGTTATTATAAGTACCATTGCCGGCTTTGAAAGTGCCGACTGAAATATATCAATAAAGTAATTGATGATTGATTCCGCACCAACGTTTTCTATGGTTTCCGGCTGAGATAAATCCACACCGTTTTCATCAAGAAAATCCTGAGCGGAGCCTATGCTCATATCAGAAATATCCGCTTCTATCCGCTCTGCGCTGGCGCTAACGGAAAGTACGCAAAAAAGCAAAGCTGCGGCAATTATGCTTACAAATCTTTTCATTTAAAGCTCCAAAATACTTTTAACCACGGATATAAACCGTTCGATGAGCGGCAGGCAAATAATAGCAATTGCAATTCGACCGGATATATCTATAATCCCGCCGAGAGCGGTTTCTCCGCAGTCGCGGCAGCAGGATGATGAAAGCTCGCAGATGTAGCATATCCCTAAAACCTTAATAGCCGTATTCACATACGAAAGGCTTATTCCGGTTTGCCCGACGGCGTTTATAAGTCCTGAAACAACCTCGCCGAGCGATAAAACAGCTGTCATGGCAGCAACGGCTACAGCTGTTATGGAAAGCGCCGCCGCAAGGTCGCGGTTTGAAGGCTGAATGACCTTGGCTATGACTGCGGTCACAATGCATATTGCGGCTATAAGCAGTATATTCATATGCTAAAATCCGAACGTGCTTTTCACTGTATCGAACAATCTTGATATCTCATTTATAAGCATAAACAGCACTATAACAAGTCCGGCAATTGTTATCATCAGCGCCTGCTCGTCCCGCTCGGAACGCTTTAAAAGCTGTGCCAGAACCGCAACTATTATGCCGATACCGGCAATCTTAAAAATCAAATCCACATCCATAAATATGCACGTTACCTTCCTGCAAAATTAAATCACGAATGAAGCATACAACAGACCTACACAAGCATCAGGCAAATCATCATTCCGCCGAAAAGCCCGAGGGAATAATAGATTTTCCTCTTTTGTGACAGCTCGTTTTCGCGGTCTTCAAGGCGCTTGCAAATATCCGAGGATATATGTTCAAGCTTATTTAGCTGAGATTCAAGGTCATATTCGCCTAAAAAGCTTCCTATGCTTGCAAATTGATTATATGTGTTTTGGTCAATGCCGTGAAGAGATGCTTCACACGCGCACTGCCATTCAGTTTCAAAACACCCTGTAATATTTTTAAAGCCTTCAAGCTCTCCCCCGCTTTCAAACGAAGCCTCGCAGAGCTGGTAGACATCATAAGACCTGAATCTTAGGTTAGCCGTCATTTTTTCAAGAGCTTCTATCAGCTCGTGGTAAATTTTTATCTGCCTTTTTCCCGACTTGACCTTCTCGTCCGAAAGCATAAGTGAGCAGAAGATTATCACAATACAAAGAGCAGTCTTAATCAATTTTAATTATGTTATAGTCGTAGCCGGGCTTCAGCTCAACGGCATAGTCGAAAGCTTTTTCATCTGCAAGCTCTTTGACAATCCGCTTTTTTAAAGCTTCCTCGTAGCTTGTACCATGTATGGCCGTTATCAGCTTGACTCCTGAGTGAACGGCGTATTTCAGGGCTTCAAGGTCTTTATCCGAGCCGATTTCATCGGCGATTATAGCCCTTGGCGACATCACCCTGACAGCTGTTGATATCCCGGTGTGCTTGGGATATCCCACGAAAACATCTGTAAGACTGCCTACATCGTTCTGAGCCTGATTCCTGAATGTAAATGATATTTCGTTCTGCTCGTCAATAAGCGATATCTTCATGTGCGAACCCAACAGCCTTGCTGCATCCCGCAGAAGAGTTGTTTTGCCGGATGACGGCGGACCGATAATAAGTATGCTGCTTGCACCTGACTGTAAGCAGGTTTCGTAAAGCTTCAGGGCACAGCCACGTTTTTCGCGCGCTATCCTTATATTTATGGATGATACATACTTTATAGTGTCGACCTCGTGCTCGGCGTTTGAGCCGGTTACCGCAGTTCCGCATATGCCTACTCTGTTCCCACCTTTTGTGGTTATGTAGCCCTGTGCAAGCTCCTTTGAGTAGCTGTGAAGCGAATATGAGAAAGCGGTTTTGAAGGCAAATTCAATATCTGCCGACTCTGAAACTACGGCACGTCCGGGATGCTCCGTAAAACCTCCGTCCACCGAAATAAGCTTATCTGACGCTTCTGAGGTGACTGTGACATACCTTCCGTTTCTCAGCCTGATTTCATTAACCGTTTCCAAGGCTTTTGCATCGGTTTTCAAAAAGGCGTCCTTAACCCTTCCCTGAAGAAGCTCTAACGCGCAGATAATTCCTGTTGTCATAATTTTTCCGTCCTTTCGGATTTGATTCCTTGTCAATACTATGATTTAATATGTGGATATATTCTTCTATTTTGCCTTTGTTCTTTTAGTGTTGATTCCGCGTATTCCGCCTATTATCCCGAATATAAGACAGGCGGATATTTTTACAAGGCAGTAATCTGAAATATATCCGCATGATATGCTGCTGATAATAAGTATCGGCAGAGCTGCGATTGCACCTGAAATGGTCCCCTGCTTTATTCCTCCCTTGCGGCATATCTGAGTGGAGCGGTATGCGCAGATGTAGCAAAATGCGCTGAGCATTATTACCGCTGTGCCGCAGATGACGATATCGGGAATGTCCGCAAAGGTAAGAATAATTGAAAGAACCGTGCATATAGCAAGTACTGCAAGTCCTCCTGCCACCGCGCCATGCTTCAACGCGCAAAGCAGGTCGGTACTTTTATATTTCTGCATATAAAAATCCCCTTGAACACTGTTTTAATAAACAATATTCAAGGGGATAATAATTTAGAACGGATATATGGGTCAAGCTGACTTTAGGTTAATCCTTCTTTTCGATTCCCTTCTCGTCAGGAACCTTTTTACCCATCTTTTCAGCCTTTGCAGCGGCTGTTGCGGCTGCCGCTTCCTTTTCGGCGTCAAGATTCTGAGATACAGCCCATTTCTTGATTCTGAGCCTTGATCTGTCTCCGCCTGTCTCAATAACAAGCGTTTCCTCTTCGATCTTGCATACTATTCCGACTATTCCGCCAACGGTTACAATCTCGTCGCCAATCTGAAGGTTCTTTCTCATTTCAGCGTCTTTCTTTTCCTTTTTACGCTGAGGTCTGATAAGAATGAAGTAGAACGCCAAGAGCAAAACGACCATCATTATTATGGTGGACCATCCGTATGCGCCGGTGGGCTGAGGGGTAGCTGCCTGAGATAAAACTGATAAATTCATGATTTAAGCCTCTCCTTTCGTTTTCAGGTATTCATCTATTGATTTTGCCGCGGTTTTGCCCGCGCCCATTGCCAAAATTACTGTTGCCGCACCTGTAACAGCGTCTCCTCCGGCGTAAACGCCTTCCTTAGTGGTAAGCATACCTTCGTCAACCACAAAGCAGCCGCGGCGGTTAGTTTCAAGTCCCGGGGTTGTTGTTCTGATAAGCGGGTTGGGAGATGTTCCTATCGACATGATGCAGGCGTCTATCGGGATAACATATTCCGAATCGGGAATAGCTTTGACAGAGCGTCTGCCATCCGCTCCGGGCTCGCCAAGCTCCATCTTCTGGCACTTTACTCCGTTTACGCAGCCGTTTTCATCGCCGGTTATCTCAACGGGGTTGGTAAGGTATACAAACTCGATTCCCTCTTCCTTTGCGTGATGGACTTCCTCGCGCCTTGCTGGCATTTCAGCCTCTGAACGGCGGTAGATGATATAAACGTGCTCCGCTCCACCCACTACAGCAAAAGAATTATAGTGCTTTACAGGGGGATCGTATTCGTCAAGATAAGCCTTCATAAGGTTGATTCTTGTCAGATACTCATTCGCCGAGAACACGCCTACAAGACCCTCACCTGGGATGCCCATGAAGTTGGGAAGTCCTGCGCCGGTGCCGACGAATACGGCTTTATAGCCCATATCCATTATCTCGTCAATAGAAAGGATTTTGCCGATTACCATGTCGGTCTTTATCTCAACGCCGAGCTTTTTAAGATTGGTGATTTCATGCTGAACGGTTGCCTTGGGAAGCCTGAATTCAGGGATACCATACATCAGAACGCCGCCGGCTGTATGGAAGGCTTCAAATATTGTAACGCTGTAGCCCAGCTTTGCCAAATCTGCCGCGCAGGTAAGCCCGGAAGGACCCGAACCTATTACAGCGACCTTGATTCTGTTCGGCTCAGCCTTTGTAAGCTTGATTTCCTTATTTGCCATATAGTCAGCACAGAAGCGTTCGAGTCTGCCGATTCCGACCGGCTCGCCCTTTATTCCCCTTACGCATTTGCCCTCGCACTGATTTTCCTGCGGGCATACTCTTCCGCATACGGCAGGAAGACCGTTGGTTGCGGTTATTATCTTATAAGCCTGCTCAAATTCGCCATCCTTGACTTTAGCTATAAAGTCAGGGATTCTTACTCCGACCGGGCAGCCGCTTACACAGGGCTTGTTCTTGCAGTTAAGGCATCTTGAAGCCTCGTTCATGGACTCCTCGGAGGTATAGCCTTCGCAGACCTCCTTGAAATTTCTTGCCCTTACCTTGGGGTCCTGCTCGGATATGGGAGTTTTTGTTGACTGCATATTAGCCACGGCGAACACCTCCTGTCAGTCTGCATATGTGGGATTTTGCCTCGGATTCCTGCGCACGGTATGCGGAGTTTCTTCTCATCAGCTCATCGAAATCGACCTCAAAACCGTCGAAATCAGGGCCGTCAACGCAGGCATACCTGGTCTTTCCACCGACTGTAACTCTGCATCCGCCGCACATTCCGGTGCCGTCTATCATAATAGGATTCAGTGAAACTATCGTTTTGATGTTGTGCGGACGAGTAACGCCGCAGACAAACTTCATCATTGGCACAGGACCTATTGCTATAACAACATCATAATTTCTGCCGCTGTCTATAAGCTCTTGAAGCTTTGTCGTAACAAATCCCTTAGTGCCGTATGTACCGTCGTCAGTGGTGATATAAAGATTGTCAGATACGGCTTTCATCTCATCCTCGAGAATAACTATATCCTTGCTTCTGAAGCCGGCAATAGTATCAACCTCAACGCCCATTTTATGCAATGCCTTTGCCTGCGGGTATGCTATGGCGCATCCCACGCCGCCGCCTATAACAGCCGCGCGCTTTATTCCCTCGCCAAAATGAGTGGGAGTTCCCAAGGGACCGACTACATCAAGAATGAAGTCGCCTTCCTCCATAAGCCCCAGCTGCATTGTGGACTTTCCAACTTTTTGGAATATGATGGTTATAGTGCCCTTTTCGCCGTCGTAATCGGCAATAGTCAGCGGCACTCTTTCGCCAAGCTCATCTGTTCTGAATATAATAAACTGACCCGCTTTTGCTTTTTTGGCTATGAGCGGAGCGTCTATCACCATAAGCGTGACCTGCTCGTTAAGCTCACGCTTTTCAAGAATTCTATACACAGTATTCCTCCCGTTAAATTGTTATTCAATATATTATATACCTCTGATTTAACAATTTCAAGTAGTAAAACGCAACTTTTTTGCTAAAACTAAGACATTTTATTGATATAAATCGCCAAAACAGAGGTATTTTAAAAACTGCAAAACAGATTTTGTGATATAAGCACACATTTAATATGCTGTATATAAGAGCTTAATATCGCTCGAAATAGTCTTCAATCGCACGCACGATAGCATCTGCAAGACCGCTCTGAACGGTTGAAGAATTCAGTGCCATTGCTTCCTTATAGTCGGTTATGAATCCGCACTCTATCAGTATTGACGGGAATTCCTGTTCAAGGGTTACGGCAAAGTAGTTATACTTAGCTCCCCTGTCGCGGCTCTTACCATCGTCATATACATAGTTTTCATAGTAGCTCGCCATTCGCTTTGTGACAAGTGCCGCCAGCGGCTGAGAGAATGGTGTGAAGTAATACGCTTCAACCCCTCTTACGCCTTCGCCCTTGGTAACACTGTTGCAGTGGATTGATATATACATATCCGGATCATATCTGCGGGCATAGGTTGAACGTTCATAAAGGTTTATATAAGTAGTGTCAGTCGGAAGCATATGAACGTTTGCGCCGGCTTCCTGAAGCTTTTGGGTGAGCTTTTTTGCGATGGCTATATTAATTTCCTGCTCTAATACATGACCAACCGCGCCGGGGTCTAAAACAGTAGAGCTCTTATTGTAGCCGTGTCCCGGGTCGATGACTATCGACGCTCCGTATATGCTTGAACGATAGCCATTGAAGCGTATAGTCAGATTTCCTGCGCCATCGTAGCTGGAGCTGTATCCGGCAAATATTCCCTCCTTGCGCAGTCTCAGCTTAAGCTGTGCCTTGGTTTCGCCGTTTTCATTTACAGTAGTCCACTCTCCGCCGCTGAACATTGAATCTGACTGGAACTGCGGATATCCCGAGCCTGCGCTTATATAGTCAAAAGTAATAAGAACATATTCAGGCTCAAAGCTGTTGACATAGTAGTTTAATCCGCTGGCGGAGCTGTATTTCAGCGGCGAGAAGGATATACTGAACGGCGTCTGATATCCAAGATTGAAGTTAAGAACCGTATCGGTTGACTCAACATATGAGTTGGTAAGAGTGCAGCTATTGTTATAAATTGTATATCCGCTTGATGTTGAGCAGTCGGAAGCCTTTATACGCTTTCCTGAGGCTGTAAGGTAATACTTTACAGTCTGGCTTACACCGTCAGAGGTTACACTGTAGGTGGCTTCATTGACGATTATATCTATAGTGCCGGCAGGAAGCCTTGGCATATCCGGAGTTGCTATATTGTCTGTGGTGTAATAGTCGTAGGTTATGGTGTTGTCATTCTTAACTGTCAGCAGCTCGGCACGCTCCTGAGAGGGTGAAACGGCGTTTACTATTACATGG
>CALDFS010000043.1 GCA_937942105.1 uncultured Ruminococcus sp.
TATTGGATTCGACCTCGATCTCGCCGGTTTCGGAATCCATCGGAAGATAATCCACCATTATGCTGCGGTATCCGCCTGTGCCGCCCATCAGCTCTTCCAAAAGAAGAGTATGATGGATGATGTAATTGACGCCTTCAAACTCGCAGAAATGTGTGTGATTGTTTGCCCAGCGAAGACCTGAGTTACCGTCAGCGTTTTCACCGGCGTTGTAGAAATATGCTCCCCTATACTCCCAGCTGTCAGCATCAAGAGGCGTTTTAGTGGTGAGATATGCCATGCTTGCCGCCGGCGGGGTCGGAATTCCTTCATAGTCCCAGCCGTCGCCGCGCTTCTGCCAGTCGTTGCAGTAGGTATAGTAGTATGTTCCGTCAATATAGTTAAGCTCGCTTGCCTCGAAGAAATATGGAGCATCTATCGAAACGAATTCGCTGTCAAAGGAAAGCATATCCTCTCCAAGCCTTGCCACCTTCGGAACATTGGAATGTATTTTTCCGGAATCGGCATCAACTCCACCGCCGAAGGCAAGCCATCCAACGCCATTGTCATCTATGCACACTCCCGGGTCAAAAGGAGCAGGACAGTTTTCAAGACCGGGCATATTCTGATATACCAACGGCTCGCCAAGCGGGTCGCTCCAAGGTCCTACAGGGTCTGTGGAGGTGATTACTCCGACGCCTGCACCGCCGTTTGAGAAGTACAGATAGAAATGAGTAAGCCCATCATCCTCCACGCGGGCAGCTATTGAAGGAGCCCATGAGTTATATATCCACGGAGCAATCTCCCCAACGTTTATCCTGCCATGATATATCCAGTTGACCATATCGTCAGTAGAGAACACCACAAGAGACTTGATATGGGCGTAGTCATTCTTTGTTCCCTCCTCCGCCTGCTGCTGGTCGTTAGTACCGTAAACGTATAGTCTGCCATTGTATTCAACAGCGGTAGGGTCTGCACACATAATACTCGGCGAGAGCGGGTTGGCATTATATTCCGCCTTATACCCATTTTCGCTTGTGCTGTCAATTACAATGCCGTTGTTCAAGCTGTCCATAATTTCCTCCTCGGTAATGTTGGATATAATATCTGAGTCGTTTTCAGTGCTTCTGCTGTCTCCGACCTCGGCGCCCGAACAGCCGGCGGCTATAAGCATACTTGCCGCGCACAGCAACGCAAATATTCTTCTGAACGTCTTCATAATGCTCCCTCCGATTTTTTAAAATACTAATATCAAATTTACTTGCTAAATTAATTATATAAGCTGTTATTTACAAAGTCAATGTAGATATCTGCACAATATAATCATAAAATCAGGATATCCGAGCTGAAAAGTTAATGCTTTACGTCCTCGTAAATCCCGCTCAACGTCTCAATAAACATCTGAGCCGCCTTTGACTGCGGCTGATACTTCTTCCAGACAAGTACCATTCCGATTGTCTGCTTTGGCGAAAGTGGGCGGAAGCACAAATCGGTGCCCTTGGTGTTGATGAGCTTATCCAGCGTAAGAACATATCCCATGCGCTCTCTCGCCATGATGGAGGCGTTGAAGGCAAGGTTATATGTTGCCACGATGTTCAGCTCTGAGACTGGTTTTTCAAACCATCTCATAAACTGCGGAACATTCAGCATTTGCCTTGATATTATCAGCGGCAAGTTCCATATATCCCGGGCGTGTATAGCCTTCTTTTCTGCCAAGGGTGAATCCTTGTGCATAAGAATCCCCCAAGTGTCGGCGTATGGCAGAGTCAGATATTCGTATTTCGACTGGTCTATTCCCCCAAGCAAAAGGCAGAAATCGAACAGACCTTTGTCAAGGCGGTCGGTCAGATCGGCGGTATCACCGCTGGTAATATGAAAATGAATGCCGCTGAACTGCTTTTGCAGCTCATGCGCTACCCTGACAATATTGCCCACAGCGTCAGTTTCGCCCGCACCGATATAGATGTCGCCGACTATTGTGCGGTCAGAGTTTTTCATTTCCGCCTCGGTGCGGCGTGCAAGAGTTACTATCTCCTCCGCTTTTTTGCGAAAATATATTCCTTCCTCGGTAAGAGTCACCTTGCGGTTGCCGCGGATAAAAAGCTGCTTGCCGAATTCATCCTCCAAGTCCTTTAACTGTCGGGAAAGCGTTGGCTGGGTTAAATGCAAAAAATCAGCCGCCGCAGATATGCTCTGCTCGCGGGCAACAGCTAAAAAATATTCCAAAACACGAAGCTCCATAACTTTTCCTCCCATCTGACGACAGTATATCATTTTTAGCTATGCCTGTCAAGCATGTCTAAGCATTCGATATAAGCATTTGCTATTTGTATATGGTAATTATATAATTAGTGTATAGAACATCAATAAAGGATGATATCGAATGAAAAACCTGATTGCAATACTGCTTTGCGTATCTATTATGCTTATAGTGGTAGCCTGCTCGTCAAAGCCATCCGATGGGCAAGCGGCAGATTATCAAGTGCCCGTTACATCTCAAGCACAGGGAACATCAATAAATGAAGAACCGAGCGCGGAGCAGTCAACAGAACCGGATGTTACAGATAAAACCGAGCAGTCAAAGGAGGATAAGCCTATGAAGCAAGCACAGTTTTATATCACTGCCCAAAGAATAACCTTTACGGCAGATTTCGCGGAAAGCGACAGTGCAGACGCCCTGCGTGAGCTTCTCGGTGATGGCGACCTAACCATCAGTATGAGCGACTACGGCAGCTTTGAAAAGGTCGGAAGCATTGGAAAATCTCTTTCCCGCAAGGACACGCAGATTTCCACAGCTGTCGGCGACATAATGCTTTATCAGGGCAATCAAATTGTTATATTTTACGGTGAAAACAGCTGGAGCTATTCACGCCTCGGAAGAATTGAGGACGTTTCAGCTGATAATTTACTTGCCGCCTTTGGCAATGGTGATATAGACGTCACATTTTCTTTGACAATGCCGCAATAGAATACAATAGACTATCGCTTTGAAAGGGGTATAACCATGAACAAAAAGGTACTTATAATTTCATCAAGCTTCCGCAAGGGCAGCAACTCAGAAGCGCTTGCAAAGGAATTTGAAAATGGCGCGCTGGAATCCGGCAATAATGTTGAAACCGTTTACCTGCGCAATAAAACTGTCGGCTTCTGCAGAGGATGTCTTGCCTGCCTGAAGCTTGGCAGGTGCGCTATAAATGACGACGCAGTTGAAATCGCCGAAAAGATGAAAGGCGCAGATGTTCTGGTTTTTGCAACGCCAGTATATTATTACAGCATAAGCGGACAGCTTAAAACCATGCTCGACCGCGCCAATCCGCTTTACGACAGCGATTACAGGTTTACAGACGTTTATTTGCTTGCAACCGCCGCAGAGGATGAAAGCTATACGGTTGAGGGCGCTCAAAAGGCAGTGCAGGGCTGGGTAGACTGCTTTCCAAGGGCAAAGCTTTCAGGCGTGATCTTTGCCGGAGACGTGAACGATGTTGGAGACATCTCAGGGCACAAGGGACTGAAAGAGGCTTATGAAGCCGGCAAAAATGTATAAATGATGAAGGAGATATTGCAATGAAAGCAAAATACAACGGATATACCTTTGAATTAAGAGATACGGTTACAAGAACCAAGGTGCAGTTCCACAACCGATATGGAATTACTCTTGCCGGCGATTTGTATCTGCCTAAAAGATATGAGGGCAGGCTGGCGGCTGTTGCTGTAGCAGGTCCATTCGGAGCTGTTAAGGAGCAGGCGGCGGGCTTGTATGCAGAAGAGCTTGCAAGCCGCGGCTTTGCAGCAATGGCATTTGACCCATCCTTTATCGGGGAGAGCGGCGGCGAGGTACGTAATGTGGCGTCGCCGGACATAAACACAGAGGATTTCAGTGCGGCAGTGGACCATCTTTCGGTACAGGACTTTATCGACCCCGAGCGAATCGGTATTCTTGGCATCTGCGGCTTCGGCGGCATGGCTCTGAACGCGGCGGCGATGGATACCCGAATCAAGGCGACAGTAGCCTCCACCATGTACGACATGACAAGGGTCAACGCCAAGGGCTACTTTGACGAAGCCGACAGCGCAGATGCAAGATACGAAATGAAAAAAGCCCTAAATGCGCAGCGCACCGAGGACTATAGAAATAACTCATACAAGAGAGCCGGCGGCGTAGTCGATCCCCTGCCCAAGGACGCACCGTTCTTCGTAAAAGATTACTACGATTACTACAAGACCGAGCGAGGATATGCCGAGCGCAGCCTGAATTCAAACGACGGCTGGAATACCACATCATCGCTTTCGTTTATCAATATGCCGATACTTCAATACAGTGACGAGATTCGCTCCGCAGTGCTTATCATGCACGGCGAAAAGGCGCACTCCTGCTATTTCAGCCGAGACGCTTTTGCCAAGCTCACCGGCGACAATAAGGAGTTGCTTATCATTCCCAACGCTGTGCATACCGATTTGTATGACAACAAGAGCGTGATTCCGTTTGACAAGGTGGAAGCGTTCTACAAGAAATACTTGAAATAGAGGCTATTATGAGTTTACTTATTCATATTTTTTATACAGGCATTAACGGAACCGCTCGGCGGTTTGCCGATGAAATGCTTTCAAGCGGAACTGTTGCTAAGATTCGTGCTGAAGAAGGAAATCTGCGGTATGATTACTTCTTTCCGGTGGAAGATTCTGAAACGGTTTTGCTTATTGACGAATGGGCGAATCAGGAAGCGCTTGATATCCATCACAAAAGCGAAATGATGAGAACAATTTCTGCTCTTAGGGAAAAATACAATCTGAAAATGAGGGTCGAGCGCTTTATCAGTGAAAAGTGAGGTTTAGCTATGTCAGTAAAACAAACAGCAGGAAGAAATCAGCTCGGAGAGTTTGCTCCGAAATTTGCGGAATTGAACGATGATGTGCTTTTCGGCGAAGTCTGGTCGCGGGTGGATAAGCTTTCCCTTCGCGACAGAAGCCTTGTGACGGTTGTTGCCATGATGGCACAGTGGCTGACAGATTCTTCGCTGACCTATCATTTGCAGGAAGCCAAGAAAAACGGCATTACCAAAACCGAAATCGCCGAAATCGTAACGCACGCGGCGTTCTACTGCGGATGGCCGAAGGCGTGGGCAGTATTTCGCCTTGCCAAAGAGGTCTGGAATGATGACGCTTCTGCTGAAGCTTCCGAACAGAAATAACTTATAGACATCATTGTTTAAAAACAGGGAGTTGTCAGAATGCTGCATTACCTCGTGTAATCAGCATGACAATCCCCTGCTTTTTTGTCAGCCCGCAATTTTTCAACATCATTATTAAGAAATCCTTAATTTTTAAATTTCCTATTGCATTTTTGCGCGAAATGGTATATTATATAATACGTTGGTGTATGATACACTAACATTGTTGGCAAATCAATCGCCGTCGGTTGAGCTTAAGCTCGTTTTATGAAATTTGTGGCATAGTTGAAAGGCAGTGTGATAAATACATGTCAACAGGTAAGAAGCTATATAAATCACGTTTTGACAAGAAAATATGCGGCGTATGCGGCGGCATTGCCGAGTACTTTAACATCGATTCAACAATTATAAGGCTGATATGGGCGCTGGTTTCGCTCGGAAGCTTCGGAACAGGCTTGGTAATTTACATTATTACAGCCCTGCTCATTCCGAATAACCCCAACGATTCCATTGTTATCGACGAATAAAGCCATAGTTACCTTATCTGCCTCCGAATAAGCTGTTCGGAGGCATTGATTTTTTATGCAAATTTGCAGGAAAGGCGTGTTATACAAATGAAAGGAACCGTATACCTGATCTGCGGAAAAATATGCGCAGGAAAAACGACCTACTCACATATGCTTGCAAAAGCCAAAAAAGCCGTACTTCTTTCGACCGATGAAATAACCCTTGCCATCTTCGGTCAGCATATAGGCGAAAAGCATGACGAGGTTGTGGAAAGCGTTCAGAACTATTTGTTTGAGAAATCCTTAGAGATTCTTGAAAACGGAATAAATGTGCTTTTAGACTGGGGCTTCTGGCTTAAGGAGGAGCGCGATTATGCCCGCGAATTTTACACATCCCGCGGGATACAGTGTGAATTTCACTACATTGACGTATCCCATGATACATGGATGGACAATATCGCCAAGCGCAATCAAGCAGTTATAGAAAACAGAACCTCGGCGTACTATATTGATGATAACCTCGCCAAGAAGTTTGCAGGCATCTTTGAGGAGCCGACACGCTCCGAAATTGATGTATGGTACACGCTGGACAGGCTAAGCGGCGCTCAGCCGCCCGAGCTCTGGGACTTGTATGACAGCAATCGTGCCCTTACCGGCCATACCCATATTCGCGGCGAGAAGCTGCCCGAGGGCAGATATCACATGGTTGTACACGTCTGGATAACCGACGGCAATGGGAACTATCTTATCTCCCGCCGCTCGCTACACCTCCCTGCCTGGGCTGGAAAGTATGAGACTGTCGGCGGCTCCTGCATCATCGGGGAATCAAGCCGCGACGGTGCCCTGCGGGAGGTTATGGAAGAAACAGGCGTTAACCTTTCGCACTCAGCCGGCAGAATAGTTTTCAAAGAGGAATGCGAAAAACGGGGCGACAATTTCCTTGATGTATGGCTGTTTGAATACAATGGAGAGATTGATTTATCCAAAGCTACCACCGACGAGATGATGGAGCTTAAATGGATGAACGCAGATGAAATACGAGAGCTGTTTGACAAGGGAATGTTTTGTGATACGCTGAAATACTTCTTTGATAAGATTTTGGGCGTTAAGATATAAACCCCGAAAGGAGAAATATGGATAATACAGAAATCTACATACCACCCGAAATAAAGGTGCTTATAAAAGGCAGAAGCTATGAGATAGACAGCATTGGCCTATCTGGAAGCACGGTTATTATGCTTGATGATATGGTGCTAAAAATCAGCAAAGCGAACAAGGCTTTTCGAAACGAGGTCAATGCTATGCGATGGCTTGAATGTAAGCTTCCTGTTCCAAAGGTGATATATCATGCCAAGGAGGGTGGAAAAGGCTATCTGCTCATGTCAAGAGTAAATGGGCTGATGGGGTGCGACAGGTATTACCTTGAACGCCCGGACGAGCTTAAATGCCTGCTTGCCGATACCTTAAAGGCACTTTGGAACATTGACATTTCCGAATGTCCTACACATCAGAGCCTTGATGATGACCTGCTGCGAGCCGAGGATAATGTCAGGCGCGGAATGGTGAACTTTGAAGACGTTGACAAGTGGCTTCTTGCCGACGGCGGATTTACAAGCTTTGAATCGCTTCTTAAATGGCTGAATAAGGCTAAGCCTGAGATAGAGCCTGTGCTGTCACATGGTGACTTAAGCCTGCCAAACCTGTTCTTTGAGAACGGGCAGCTGACCGGAATAATCGACCTTGGCGACATGGGCATCGGGGACAGGTGGCGGGATATCGCGATTTGTCTTCGCAGCTTCAAGCACAATCTTGAGGGCAGGCACGGAATAAAGACCTTCCCCGACTATGACGTCTGCGCCATGTTTGACGAGCTTGGCATAGCGCCCTACGCCGACAAAATAAAGTACTGGCTTCTTTTGGACGAGCTGTTCTGAATCACAAAAAACATCCCTCAAAGCGTTGTTTTACGCCTTGGGGGATTTCTGCATATTATTGATATATCATCATGTGGCAGGATTATCAGCTGTGGGTGCATCATTCTCAGAAACAGATGTATCATACTTCAAAAGCATAGAAGCTATGAACGCCGACAGGAAACCTATTCTGCATGCGGCGGCAAAAAGCCCGAAGCCACTGCCGAAATACACCGGGAATGAAGCAAGCGACGGAAATGCAAATGCCCTTGCCTTTGCGCCGGAAAGCCCCACCAAAGCGCCGCCTATTCCTCCGCCTATGCACACGGCTATCATCGGCTTGCGCTTGGGCAGGTTCACGCCGTACATCACCGGCTCTGTAACTCCCAGAATTGCCGAGACTATGCCGGTTACAGCGGTCGAGCGGAACTTCTTTAAAGCAGCGCCCTCGCCTTTTGTCTTAATCAGCACTGCAAGACCAGCGCCCGCCTGTGCAAATATTGCGGGACCGATAAGTGCAAGAATAGTGTCCTCGCCGTTCAGGGATATGTTGTTCATGGCTATCAATATAAAGCTCCAGTGCACACCGACGAGCACCATCAGCTGGATTGTCGCGCCCAAAACCAGTCCTGCGGCTATGGGCGAAAGGCTATGAACGAAATCGTACCCCATGGCAAGACCGTCAGATACTACCGCTCCAAGCGGACCGAACACAGCAAGAGTTGCAAGGCTGACCGTAAATATTGATATAATCGGCACCGCAAAGCCCTTGATGACATCCGGCAGATACTTTGTAAGCAGCTTTTCGACTGCCGCAAGCAGAGCACACGCCGCTATTGTAGGAATGACAGTCGAAGAATAGGTGGTTGATTTTAATGGTATGCCCATAAAGCTCAAAGCCGCGTTTGATGACATCAGCGCGACCAGCTTTGGATACAGCAGAACTCCGGCAATCACCATGGCGGTGTATCGGTTCGCGCCGAACTTCTTTGCGCAGGAATCCGCCAATATTATCGGAAGGAAATAAAACAAACTGTCGCTCATGGCGTTTAAGACGGCATAAGTATCGCTCTCCTGCGAGAGCACCCCTGTTGTGGCAAGTATAAGCATTACGCCCTTCAGTATTCCTGCCGCAGAAAGCAGGTTGACTATTGGAATGAAAATTGCGGATATACCGTCAATGATTCTTGTAAAAATCGATTTTTTGTCAGTCTGTTTTGTCATATGCTGTTTATCGCCTTTTCCGGTGTGTAATTTTCTATGATATCTATTATGCTGTTATCATTGATGTTCCCGCCGAGAACGCTTCCATCGGGCGATATGCTTATCGCGCGGATATCGCAAGGGTCTTCTAAATAGGGATTCTCAGGGATGTTATCGGTATCGAAATACTCTGAAAGATATTTAAGTGCGTTGCCCTCGGGGAAAATCACGTTGCCTGATGATTGATGAATGCCGATATCCTCAAATTTTTTCAGGATATCTCGGGTTATCAGATTGTAACGGTTATTGTCGCTTTCGCTCACAAGCCATGCCGGCTGGGATTTTATCGGTATGCCCGCCGATTTTGCCGCGTGCGCAAACTCTGTCACCGGCTCTAAGGGTATATGCTCCTGATGGAAAGCGTCCACCGAAAGAAGAAGCATATTTACTCCGCTTTCGCCAAGGCTGTCAGCTACCCTACGGATAGTGCAGGGGTCCTTTGAGAAAAAGCCGTTTGTTATAATCTGCCTTTTTGGAATGCCGACATCTTTTGCGGCGGAATGAATCATGCAGACCTCACGCGGGAACAGAAGAGGCTCGCCGCCGAAGGTCATCAGCGAATCTATTTTATAGTGGGCGCAAAGCTCCTTAACGGCTCTGACTGCGGCTTCACCGTTGATATGCCCGCCGCTTGCATTATGCTCGCCCTCTGAGCAGTGCTTGCATCTTCCGGTGCAGGCTAAAGTCACTACAAATTCAATGCGGCTGAGATTCTTGAAGCAGGGGTTCATATATATCCTTTCAAACTATCTGTTTTAACGTGAGATGTGCGGTTTTGGGGTACGAAAATCTCCCTCGGCATTTTCGTACACTTCACGCTCCACATTTAAACAGCGGACGACATATTATCGCCCGCTATTTTATTATAACTAAGATTCCGCCGAAGTCCAATACTTATACACGCTGGGACAGTAATTCTTCTTA